>JAXFDY010000043.1:0-35800 GCA_034172985.1 Lachnospiraceae bacterium | reverse complement strand
TAGCAAACAATATCTTTGAAAAATGATATTTTCACCAAGGGGTAAGTGCGCCCTTTTTTAGTCAGATAATAAAATTAAAATTTTTTCATTTTTCTATTGACATTTATTAGCTGGACTTCAAACATGTGTTCTGTTGTTGTTTGTATTATAATACACGAACATCTGTTTGTCAACACAAAAATAAAACATTTGTTCGCAAACATTTGTTTGCAATTTATGAAACTTTATGATATACTTAAAAAAACAAGAAAAATAAGGAGAGTGAAGTTCATTGGCAGATGCAAAATTAACGTCAAAACAGGAAGAAATATTAAATTTTATTAAGCAGGAGATTTTAGCGAAAGGTTATCCGCCTTCCGTCAGAGAGATTTGTGAAGCTGTGCATCTGAAGTCGACTTCTTCTGTTCACGCTCATTTAGAGTCTTTGGAAAAAAAAGGATATATTCGTAAGGATCCTACAAAGCCAAGAACAATAGAGGTCGTAGATGACAGCTTCAATGTTCTTCGAAGTGAGGTAATCAGCTTACCGATTATTGGACGTGTAGCGGCTGGAAGTCCAATATTGGCAGAGGAAAATGTGGAAGGTTATTTCCCCCTGGCTGCTGAGTTTATGAATCAGGGAGAGAGTTTTGTATTGGTGGTCCATGGCGACAGTATGATTAATGTAGGGATTTTCGATGGAGATATGTTAATCGTAGAAAAGAAAAAGACTGCTTCTAACGGTGAAATTGTTGTTGCTCTTGTTCAGGATGAGGATACTTCAGAAGCGGCTGCTACGGTCAAGACATTTTACAAAGAAAATGGATATATCAGACTTCAGCCGGAGAATGATACGATGGAGCCTATTATTGTGAAAGATTGTGAAATCGTAGGAAAAGTCACTGGCTTATACCGAAACTTTAACTAAAAAAATGGGCTGTAACAGCCCATTTTTAGTTAGTGTATAAATCAATATATCATTTGTCTTTATGCCTCGTCGATACGAATGACTTCTCCGTCTCGCCAGATTCTTTCCAGATCATAAAACAAACGGTCTTCGTGATTAAAAATATGAATAATGACATCATTAAAATCAAGAAGTATCCAGTTACCAGAATGATAACCTTCTGTCTGTTTGCATTCATAGCCGGCTTTTTCAAGTTCTTCTGTCACATTATCAGCCATAGCCTGAACCTGGTTAATATTGCTTCCGCTGGCGATAATAAAATAATCAGCCATCACGGATACTTTCTCGATATTAATAATCGTAGGATTAATTGCCTTTTTGTCTTCCAGTGCATGGTAAGCGATTTTTACCATTTCTTTTATATTCTTTTCCATTTACTTCTCCTTTTTCACTTTCTATGTGTTCAATTTATTGTCATGTATTTTTTTATAATATTCGAATGTTTCGCGGGTCATTGGATCAATGGATGATTCTTCCGAAATATTTGGTTCAGAATCAGCTTCCAGATAATTTAGAGTATCTCTTGTAATCAGATAAATTGCTTCATCAATGTCTTCAAATGCAGCCTTCCGTATGCGATTCAGATTTGGAGCTTTGTCTCGCCTCGGTTCAATATAATCTGCCACATAGATGATTTTTTCCAGAAGGTTCATGGCAGGTCTGCCAGTTGTATGACAGGCAATGGCGGACAGTACTTCTTTGTTGGAAATATCGTATTTATGCTTACAGAAATATGCGCCAAGTTTTCCATGAAGAAGATATGGATTTTTCTTCTCGATTTCTGATATGGGAATATTATATTTTTTGCAGTAGGATAACATTTCCTCGCCGGAAAGATATTTTGCACAATCATGCATCAAACCAGCCAGTTCAGCCCAAAAGATATCGGCTTCATATCGCATGGCCAAAGCTGCCGAAGTGTATTCGACTCCCAGAATATGCTCATATCGGGATTTGCTCAAGTCTTTTTTTAAAAGTTTTCTTAGTTCTTTAAACACATATCGGTTCTCTTTATCCATTGTACTTGTTTTAATCCTTTCCGGAAGCTTTTATTGTTTGTAAAGCCCCATGTTTTCTATATAGTCTGCAACTTTCGGATGGACCATATGGGAAATATCTTTTCCCAGTGCTACTGCTTCTCTTATCATGGTAGAAGAGTATGGGATATCCGTCAGCAGAATTTTTCTGATATCTGCATGTGCAAATTTGTGTTTTAAATCTGTTATTTTTTGGTCAAGTTTTTCGTTATTCAGATCATTTCTCCCGGAAGCGAGAAGAATGGCGTTTTTCAGGATAATATCCGGGCGGTGCCATTTTTCAAAAGATTCCAGGGAATCACCACCGATAATAAAGTAATATTCGTGATCTGGATAAGCAGTTTGAAGTAATGTCAGTGTATCTGCTGTATAGATAAATCCCTCCCGCTGGAGCTCAAAATCACTAAATTCCATATAGTCATATTCACGAATAGAAAGTTTTACCATGTGGGAACGAACAGAAGCTGACGGAATTTGAAGTGCTGCCTTATGGGGTGGTGTCTTCGATACCATGACTAATATTTTATCCAATTCATATTGGGCATATGCGGCTTGTCCAAGAGCAATATGCCCATTGTGAAAAGGGTTGAAAGTTCCACCGAGAATTCCAATTTTACTTTTCTTCATCATATTTTGAATTCTCTTTGGCCTGTCTGAATAAAACAATTTTACGACCGATGACCTGAACCACTTCTGAGTGTGTACGGTCAGCCAGTATGCTGGCCATTTCTTTGATATCAAACATACAATTTTTCAGCACATTCATTTTTATTAATTCTCTTGCTTCCAAAGCCTCATTTACACTCTCTGTCAGTTCCGGAGTGACACCGGATTTTCCAATGTGAAGAATTGTATCCATAGTCATTGCGCATCCTTTTAAATATGCACGTCTTTTACTTGTCATTATAATATCCTTTCTTCCTGTTTTTACTATTTATAATATTCAAATTCATGTCCATAAATTCGAACCGTATCTCCATCTTCAATACCAAGTTCTTCCAACTGCTCTAAAATACCATTATCTTTCATAAAATTCTGGAAGAACATAAATCCTTTTTCGGATTCAAGATTTGTATATCCAAGCATTTTCTCAATACGAGGCCCCTCAATCAGGAACAGACCTTCCTCATCACCTTTGGAAACCGTAAACGGATCTTCTGGATTATCGAAATATTCATTTGGGTCAAACTCTTTTTCATAAACTGTGGGTTTGCTATCCATGGTCTTTAATATGGCATTCACTGCATAGAGAAGTTCTTTTAATCCTTTTCCGCTGACAGCTGAGATAGGATATACTTTGATTCCCTGAGGTTCAAATTCTTCCCGGATTAAGTCGATATAAGTGCTGTCACCGTCATATAGGGCATCAATTTTATTAGCAGCAATCACTTGAGGCTTTTTCAGCAGTTCAGGATTAAATGCTTCCAGTTCTGCGTTAATCTGCCGGATATCATTTACCGGATCACGGCCTTCCACGGATGCAGCATCGACCATATGAATAATCACTTTGGTACGCTCAATATGCTTTAAAAATTCATGGCCAAGTCCAATCCCTTCACTGGCTCCCTCAATCAAACCGGGAATATCGGCAATCACAAATCCATCGCTGCCATCTAAGTCTACCACACCAAGATTCGGATTCAAAGTGGTGAAATGATAGTTAGCAATTTTGGGCTTTGCATTTGTGACTCTGGAAAGAAATGTAGATTTTCCTACATTTGGAAATCCCACAAGACCTACATCTGCGATTACTTTCAGCTCCAGACGTACCCAGAGTTCTTTTGCCGGAACTCCCGGCTTTGCATATTTTGGTACCTGCATGGTAGCTGTGGCAAAATGCTGATTGCCTTTACCGCCACGTCCGCCTTTTAATATGATTTCTCTTCTGTGGTCACCTGACATATCTGCGATGATTTTTCCTGTTTCATCATCTTTGATTATCGTTCCTTCTGGAACCTTAATTACAAGATCTTCGCCGTTTTTTCCATGCTGATTGCATTTGCCACCTTCAGCACCGTTTTCAGCAGCATATTTTCTGATATGGCGGAAATCTGTCAGGGTATTTAATCCTTCATCTACTTCGAAAATAATATCGCCGCCTTTACCGCCATCACCGCCATCGGGTCCACCATTTGGAACAAACAGCTCCCTGCGGAAACTTACATGTCCATCGCCACCTTTGCCGGATTTAATAAATATTCTTGCGCTATCTGCAAACATCATTACGCCTCCTTTACAACCAAACAGGCTTCAATCGACTCTCCGTTATATAGGTAACAGATCATGATTGAAGCCTGAGTTATAATACTGATTATTCAGCTACAGGATAGATAGAAACCTGCTTCTTATCTCTTCCTTTTCTCTCGAATCTTACAACACCATCAACTAAAGCAAATAATGTATCATCTCCACCGATTCCAACATTAACACCTGGATGGATATGTGTTCCACGCTGTCTGTAAAGGATGTTACCAGCCTTTACGAACTGTCCGTCAGCTCTCTTAGCGCCTAATCTCTTTGATTCTGAATCTCTGCCGTTCTTTGTAGAACCAACACCCTTTTTATGAGCGAATAACTGAAGGTTCATATTTAACATAAGGTTACACCTCCTTGATAGATATCTTAATATATTTTTTGTAATCTTTCCTCAGTTGTTTTAAATTAAACAAAAAAGAATCAATTAACAATTTGGATCCCTTATTAATCTTTCCGGGAAAACTGCATGTCAGACATCCGGTCTCTTCATCTGTGTAATACTGGATGTCGTCTTTTGTAATCTGTTCAATCGAATTGACAGTTGAAATCGCCAATATCGAAACACTGGCACACACAATATCTTTACCGGCTTCATCATACCCGGCATGACCCAACAAAGAAAAACCTTTGTAGTTCCCTTCGGAATCCTTAAAAAAAGTAGCTTGTATCATAATTAAGCATTAATCTTAGTAATCTTAACTGCTGTAAGCTGCTGTCTGTGACCATTCTTCTTATGATAGCCAGTTTTTCTCTTATACTTATAAACAATAACTTTTTTACCTTTGATATTGTCTACAACGTCAGCTTCAACTGTTGCACCTTCAACTGTAGGAGCACCAATCTTAACTTCATCACCACTTACAAGAAGAACCTGGTCGAAAGTATATGTCTGGCCTGCTTCAACTCCAAGTTTTTCAACTCTGATTACATCGCCTTCTGAAACCTTATACTGTTTTCCACCTGTTGCTATTACTGCGTACATTCCGGTACACCTCCTCTAAATATTCAATATAATTGAACAATACTCGCTGGTTTTGGTGGCATAA
The DNA here is from genome assembly GCA_034172985.1 of Lachnospiraceae bacterium. Lineage (GTDB taxonomy): Bacteria > Bacillota > Clostridia > Lachnospirales > Lachnospiraceae > CAG-303. The sequence continues at coordinate 30,515 of JAXFDY010000043.1, read as the reverse complement.
GCACTTAGACCTAACCATGCGGCACCGTATCGCCTGTTCACACAGACACTATAGTAATATACTACTTTGTGCGGAATCTGTCAAGCAGTTTTTCTTTCGTTTTTCCGATTTTTGAAATGATGAATATCTTTCCTTTATCTGCAATTTTTTCTCGTTTAATAAATCGTATCATTTGAATGATGCAAGGAATCAGACGGATGATTATTATAGTTATCACAAGTATTTCTAAAAAGAAAATTAAGGTTAGGACATCGCCATACGCCCGTGCAATATTTTCCCAGTGCGGATAGATGATTTCGTCCAAGTCCATGGCGTTATTTCCGAAATTCTTCAGACGATTCCATTTAAAGGAAAGGGAATATCGGTCTGATATTTCTATAATGCGCATATCTCGTATTACATCCTTGTTCTCATCTTCCGGATCAGAAAGAAATGATTTGGTGATATAATCCCTGGCATAATGTTTTACCGGATTTGCCATAATGACTTCATAAGATGTAATTGCTGCCAGTTCATCATATTTTTCAAGAGCTTCATAGCAGACATAATAAGTGATCTGGTCATTACCGGAAGCATTGTTAAAACGGTTATCAGGTCTTTGGAAGACTCCTGCAACCACCAGAGGTTCGCCGTTTATGGTCACGGATAATCCTTCAACATTATTTGAACCGAATAGCTGCCAGGCAGCTTCTTCATCCAGAAGAATATAATCTTTCATTACATTTTCCGTATCTATATAACTGCCACTGAGAAGTTTTAATGGGTGAAATACAAAGAAATTTCCTCCTACCCCATATGCCTTTCCGTCTACAGTCGTATTTCCATTTGATACAGAGAGGTTTCCCTGACCAGAGTAACAGTCGGTCCATAAAGGATTTTCTTTTTGATCTTTGTGTAATTCGTATTCAAATTTCATGATCTCATCTTTTGTAAATCCGTCTGCTTTGCTGGTGTAGCAGGCTACCTGAGCATAATCTTTATTTCCCCATTCAAGATAAGATGTCTGATCCGGAACATTATCTGCAATATGTGTGGAAACTATATGCAGAATCAGTACTACAAAAAGAAGCAGGAGGATATCTCTTAACCAAGTTATATGTTTCAAAGATATCACCTCTTAACTTTCTGTCAGTCTGACCTGATCCCCCGGTTGTATGGATTTTGTGGATGTGGTAATTACATATTCATATCCATCCAGAGAACCGGTGATTGCACTATTTACATCATCCGATGAAATCACTTCGATATCTACACGCTTTGCAAAATAGCGATTTCCCAAAGGACTGCTTTTTTCGCGAATAATTAATATAAATTTTCCATTCTTATCTTCGCGGATAGAACCATTTGGTACAATCATATCATAACTGCTATTTTTATTTCCTATGGCAAAATTTAAAGTAGTCCCTTCATCTACATTGCCACTCAACTTGATATCGATTAATTTAGAACGGCCGGGATTTGTGCTATCGTTACGAATAGCAGATACGGTTCCTTGAAGATCCGGATAGTACCAGCTTTCATCAATATTTACTTCATCCCCGGTTCTGACTCTGGATGCCTGTTCAGGCGTTACAGTAATTGTAGAAGTATATCCGCTCTCTTCGTTTGTAATTGTCATGAGAGCTTCTCCGGGAACGGTTGTCTGACCTTTGGCAATAGATATATTTCTGACTGTGCCGGAGGCTTCTGCTGTAATTTTATTGCCAGAGCCCTGGGCATTTAGTTTATCAAGGGAGGACTGGGCATCCACGATACTTTGATAAAGCCCTGCCAGCTCTGATTCCTGATTCATTTGATCTAATATTTTTTGACGGTTATCCTGAGCTTTGGTAAGAGTATCTGTGGCTTCTGTAAGCTGGGCATTGATAGTATCCAGCCGGGCCTGGGCTGCAGCAATGGCGGACTGGTTTTGCGTATTGGACTGCTTTGCAGTCAATGCATCCTGTGCTGTATCCAGATTATACTGACACTGGGTTTGTTTATTCTGAATAGTAGTAAGTCTGCCTTTGGCATCAGCAAGCTCGGAGGCAATGCCGGAAGTATCAGCTCCGGATTCTGCATACAGGTTATATCGCTCTTCCAGAGAGGATACCTGATTTTGTGCAATATTTAATTCGTTTTCCACTGTTTTTAAAGCAGCAGAAGCCTGATTGACTGCTGCTTCTTCTGCACTCGTATCAATATATGTATTTTCCAGTGTGGTAATCTGAGTCTGGAGTGATGCGGAGGAAGCTGTCAGTTCATCGACTTTTTTTTGTGCTTCTGTTACGACATTGCCGGCTGAAGAAAGCTGGGATTTGTATTGCTCATAATCAATACTGCTGCCGTTTTCTATTTTTTTTCTCATATCCTCGGATATATTGTTCGTAAGCAGATATTGCTCATAAGTATCTTTGGCGGACTGAAGCGTCTGCTTTGCAATAGAGACTTCAGAATCTTCAGAATCTTCAAGCATAACAAGAAGTGAACCTTTCTCGACGGTATCCCCCTCTTTTACGGCTATGAGTTTCACTTTTCTTTCGCTGTTTACAGTTACCTGATAAGGTTCTGCTGCTGTGACTGTGCCGGAGCCCCGTACTTTACTGGCAATAGTTCCAGGTTCAATGTAGCGGGTAGCCACCTGAGGCAGAGAATAATTCATAATTGTATTGGAAAAAAAGGTAAGTAATAAAAGGATCACAAAAAAGATCACCGCACATTTTATTACCCATTTTCTGTTTTTAATGATGTTCTCTTTCATTTTATACTCCATTTCTGTATGATAATATTCCGTTTACTTAATTCCATTTTGGGAAGAAATGCCCTCCACCAGATATTCTTCTCCGTAGAAAAACAGTAACAGATTTGGCACCATATAGATAGTTGCCACGGCAAATGCAAGCCCTGCTTCCTGTGTATTGATTTTGGAAAGGAAGATAGACAGCGGATGTAAATCAGAGTTTTCCAAAAGAATCAAAGGCTGTTCTACCATATTCCAATAATCGATAAATACAAGGATACCTACGGAAAAAAGTGCACTTTTGCAAAGAGGCAGGCAGATGCTCCAGAAAATACGGAAGTTTCCGGCACCATCTATTTTCGCTGCTTCTATCGTAGCTTCCGGGATACGTTTCATAAATTTTGTAAGCAAATAAACGCTAAATGGAGACATGATTCCGGGAAGCCAGACTGCCCATCTGGTATTCAGGATATGAAGCCAATTGGATACCAGGTAGTTTGGAACAAGTGTAACCTGATAAGGCATCAGCATTAATATAATATATAAAAAGAAGATAATAGCTTTGACCTTACCGTTAAATCTGGTAAAACTATAAGCCGCCAGAGAGGCAATCAATAGCTGAAACAAAGTAATAGGAACGACATATATGACAGAATTCCAAAATTTCAATAAATATTCCGGACTTTTTAATAACACAGTCCAGTATTGTTCAAAGGAGACCATATCCGGTATGAACTTTAAGTTTACAGTTTCTCCAACATATGTTCTTCCCTCTTCATCACTGACAGAAGAAAAAACTTTACCATAATTAGAAGAAATCTCAGTAGTTGACATAAAGGAATTTGTAATGGTCAGCACAATGGGAAGCAGGAAAAAAACGGAAAAAATAAGTGCAATCAGGGTTCTGGTTATTATACCGGAAAGTCCTTTTCGTTTCTTTATCTTCATTAATTTTCCACATCCTTTCCAAAATGATTTTCCGCAATAAACAGAATACCTATAATCACTATCATAAACAGACACATAACAATGGCAGCAGCTGATAAACGCTGATAATTCAGGGAGTTAAAAGCATTGTTCATAAAATGCTGCAGCATATAAAGACTTTCATAAGGGTAATCTCCGGTCAGAAGATAAACTTCACGGAATACCTTAAAGGAATTTATAATAGAAAAAATAGTTACAAAAAAAATGGTAGGTGATAAATACTTTAGTTTTAAGCGGAAAAACAATTGTCTTTCGGAAGCCCCATCCATTCTTGCTGCTTCTAATACATCTCTTGGTACTGCTGCCAGTGATGCCATAAAAAGAATCATATTGTATCCGAGATTTTTCCATAAAAAAAGAATAACAACAATGATCATAGCGTAATCTGACTTAAACCAGTCAATTTTATCAGCTCCAAATACACCTAAAAATTCATTCACGACACCATTCTGGTTAAATAGCACCTGAAATACAAGTACTACAGATGCAACCGGAACCATCATCGGTGTCAGGAAAAATGAGCGGAACTGACTGCGAAATGGTATGGCTTTTTCCAGAAGACAAGCCATCAGCATAGACAGTATCACTGCCAGCGGTACTGCGATGAGAGTAAACTTTAAGGTGTTTGTGGCAGCCAGAAGGAATGCTTTATTGTGAAATAAAGCAATAAAGTTTTCAAACAGTACAAAGTTTTTTTGTACCGGGTTGTCTATTAATGAATAATAGACAACCACAAAGAATGGTACAATAAAGAAGATCATAACACCAAGAAAACTCGGAGCCAAAAACAGGGAAGATATAATGGTTTTCTTATGTTTTTGTATTTTCATGACTGGTTTTATTCTCCTTCATTAATTAAAATATTCACTCGGCTCTGGATCACATCACATACTTCATCGGCACTCTTTTTTCCGTTATAAAAGGCTTCTGCTTCTTCTGTAATGATATCATAAATACCGCTGACATCGTCCTGGGATTCTAATGTATCAATGGAATTCACAAGGGATTTGAGTTCTTCCACCTGTGCTTCTGTCAAATAAGAAAGATCAATGGTGATATCTCCAAAATCATAACTAGAAATACCATCTATTGGATTACCATCCTCGTCTGTTTGTACAGTAGAATATTTTTTTAACATTTCATCCAGCACGTCGTTGTCAACAGGAAAACCGGAATTGAAATAATTATTCATGCTGGAATTGAAAGCAGCTTTAATGAATTCCCAGCATTCGTCTTTATACTTGGAATTGGAATTAATTGCATAAAGGCCTGAACTTACAGTAGCTGATAATTTATTATCACCTGCGGAAGGATATCCTGTGATATTCATGTTGTAATCAAAAAGGTATGATGCCACCTGATATTCTGAGACATCATAGATGTAAAGCTGGTAGAATAACACTTCACCGTCTTTTACGCGTTTAGCAATACTTGGCTGATTATCATAGTCATAGTTTTCATAATATTCTTCATCAGATGGGTAAGCAGATGAAATCGTCAGTACTTTCGCAAAAGTTCCATCATTAAAGTTACAGCTTTTATTTTTGAAATCTACAAAATAGTCCTGATTACTGCTATAAAGGTGAGACAGCAAAGTATCTCTTGTAGTAGATTCAAATGGTTCCTTATCCGGATTATTCTTCAAAATTTCAGCAAATTTATCAATGGTTAATGAAGAATCCCCTAACAGATTTTTGGAAGATGCCAGACCACTGATTGTGTACACAGAAGGCAGTGCTGATAATTTTCCGTCATCTTCAAAGAAACTAAGGATGTTTTTGTTCAAATTCTTCTTTGAAAATTCTTCATCTTTTTCAATATAGGTATATAAATCTTCGAATAATCCTTTTCCGGAATAATCTTTGAAATTCATGGCACCAATATCGAAAATATCAGGACCGTTTCCGGATAAAATATCTTTGTTCAGATTTGTCAGAGCATCTTCATAACTGGTATCGTCATCACAATACTCTTTTAAAACCAACTTATATGTAGGATTTGACTTATTATAATTAATGACTGCCTGCTGTAACGCATCTTCTGAATAGAAGCAGCCAAGAGTAATCTCTGTTTTCTGCGTCATTTCAGATAGTTTCTTTCTGGTAATTTTATTTAAACAAATTTCAGAAGCGGTATCGTCGTAAGTAATTGAGATTAGGAACATCTGATCTTCACTGATATAAGAAAATGCAGGGAATTGGTCGCCGGAAATATTCCAGTCGTTAAATTTCATGATTTTCTCATCTTTAAGCTCTTTCATATCATAGTGATATAAAACGCCATCTGAAATATAGTAGAAATCATTGTCGTTTCCGGGGAATGTCTGTTCAACCCATCCGGTGGAAAAAGTACCGGATTTAGAGGATGAAAATTCATGACTATCCGCATCCCACGGTGTCACGCAAAATTCACCATCGTCTGGCAAGCCCAAAGAAATGACAGTGCCGTTTCCAGTGTTAGAAATCGAATCAATCGTGTTATCTACCTGATAGGTTCCTGTTACTTTACCGGATTTATCAATTACCTTGAGGAAGCTCTCATACTCGTCAGACACTTCACCATCTTTGGACATAATCATCTGAGAATATAATAGATAAATATTTCCATCACTATCGGTAGCAGATGATGTGATATAGGAATCTTTAATATCTTCACTGAAGTCGATTGAGGCAATCTCGTTTCCCTCAGAATCAATTTTTACGTAAGTAATTTCGGTATTTCCATAATCCTCTTCTTCTCCTGTTTCATCATCGTCAGAATTCAGACTCTGGTACATCCGAATGACTTCAGCTACTGTCATATCACTGATATCATCAAATGTCAGATCCCAGTCAGAAAAATCAATTCCAAGCTGTGACATATATTCTTCCGTGATTTTTGCTTCAGGAGGAATGTCCCCTAAGTCAATGCCATTGTCACCGGTTTCACCTTCCATTGCACTCGGATCAAAGGTATAGGTATTAGTAAGATAAGAAATATTTTTTTCCTGATCAACAAAAAAATAACTGATATCAATACTTGTATTTTCTGTTGAACGAAGTTCTGTCAGTGTAGTAGTATCCTCAGGCTTGGAAATATTTGATTTTTTTAGGGATACTGTTCCACTTGAGTAGTCTTCAGAATATGTATATTCTACATAATAAATCTCATCTCCGAGAATTTGACAGTTACCGATATAGCTGTTACCGGAACCTTGGGAAAGTGAGACATATTCTACCTCATATCCGTATTCTGAAGTGTTAGTGTTTTTTTTCTTATCATTCTCGTCTTTTTTGCAACCTGTGATGGATGCTGCCATTACAATTGTCATAGCAAGGGCTGTAGCCCGTTTAAAATGTTTGTTCATCGAATTCCTCCTTAATTTTATTTAGGCGTTTGCCTGATTAAGTGTCTTATATGCGCTTTGCACAAAAGAGTGTCAAAGACACTTTGTTCTTGGAAAGGAAAAAGAAACCTGCCATAGAGCTATTATATGCTTAATGGCAGGTTTTCCATAAAAATATATTCAGCGAATAGGCCTCTTACGGTAAAAAGAGACATGATTCCCCTTATTTTTAATTGTGGTTCCCTTACCTAAATTATAACTCCTCTGTCATTTTACTATAAAGCTCTCTTATGTGCAACAAGAATATGAAATTTTTTGTTAAAAAAAGACAGATTTAGTCTGTATTTGGCAGAGAAAACAATTCAGGAATATAAGGAATGCGGTCTGTCGTTTTTTGTCTTGTGATTTCCATCAGATGCAGCCGGGTGATATCTACTACAGTTGTTTTGATTGGATCCTCCGACATGAGAGTTCTTGTATATTCCAGTAATGTTTTAATGGAACTTTCATCCTTCATATCGATAAAATCAACCAGAATAATCCCTGAGAGATTGCGTATCCGCATTTGTCTTGCGATTTCACCAGCCGCTTCCAGGTTAATATTTAAAAATGTTTTTTCTTTCTCTTTTCCTTTTTCGCATTTTCCGGTATTGACATCGATAACAGTCATAGCTTCTGTGTAGTCAATGACAAGATATGCACCGGATTTGAGCCATACTTTGCGGGAATGAATCTGATTAAATAAAGTCTCAAGACTATATAGCTTATATAATGGCAGCAGGGAATCTTCATAGAAACGGAGCGTACAGGGATAAGACTGTAAAAAGCCGGATTCCATAATATTTTCGTATAAATTTCCGTCATCTGTAATAATTTCACACGCAGTGTCATGGGTGAGATGTTTTTTGATGAAGCCTAATTCTCTGGATTCAGATTCTTTTAATACATAGTATTTCTGCCGTGTTTTGGCTGTTTCAATAATCTTACGGTGCTGGGCATCTAATGAAAGAAGCTCATTCTGTATATCAGACCATTCAGCAGTATAACCCTCTGTTCTTATTAAAATCCCGTAAGGACAATCAGGAATCATATCATGAATAAAGTCTGTGATGCGCCTGCTCATGATTTCCCGAAACAGCTCATCCTTTATCTTGGCGGAAAATGTAATACCTGCTTTTCCATGTGTAATGACAGCAAACCGTCCGGGAAGGGAAAAGTTTGTTGTCATCACTGCTGCCTTTGTTTTGATTTTATCTTTTGTGATTTGAACAATGATATTATCACCTTCGCATATTTTATCGGTGTTCTTCCGGCATAAAAATACAGGTGAACAGTTTTTTAAAGACAGATAGCCAAGGTTTTCTTTTTCATATTCTACAAAAGCAGCTTCAATATTTTTTACTACATCCCGCACATGGCCTACATATATATTGCCAATTAAAGAGGGATTTGCTTCCTGAAACAGATCCACATAACAGGGTTCTTCTTTTGCCTCCATATTATGATTCCAATGGTCATAGACAATTCCTGCAATTGATTTATTTAGTTTGCAAAGAATGATTTTTCTCATAAAATATCATCTCCAAAGTCTTCTAATGCCTGATAGACAGGATCTTCTTCTGTTCCTGCATTTCCATATACTTCAAGTCTTGTAATATCCAGAGCAAAATCCGGAAGTGTTTTGCCGAGATAGTCATAAAAAGCCCGGAATACAAGCTCCGGTTTCAGGTTATTTACACTTCCTGTGGCGAGCTTTAAATAAATACCGTTTTTGCCTTCTGATAATGTAAGAATGTTATCACAGGTATATGCATATTCATAAATAAAAGGTCGTATATTCAGGATGGCCGTATTTTTCTTTGTTTCTTTTTCAATTTCGATGACATTCTGTTGTAAAAAAGACTGAAAGCATTGCTCAAGGGGAAAGTCAACTTCATAATTATTACGATATTTGATAAAATAGTCAGCAGCAGTAACACTTGACATGGCATTGGCTGTACCTTCCGGCAACAGGCGGTAACTTTTGATTATGATACCTTCTACAGAAGCATCATTTAGTGCCTTTATGGAATCGGCAGAAGATCTGGTCGTATGAACATCGATATCAACGTATTCTCCTTCTCCAGGCATTCCAACTCCGAGAGGAGCCGCAAACGACATTTTCTGATGGGGATTAAAGCCTTCAGAATAACAGATATCAATGTCTGCTCTTCTGATTAATTTCTGAAAATAACGAAGCATATCCAGATGACCCACATATTTTACAGGGCCGATTTTGGCAAATTTAATTCTGATTTTCAAAACAGATACCTCCTCCAAAGCAAGTGGCACCACATCCCTGACATTGTACCTGACAGTTCGGTGACACCTGTTCATTTTTTGATTTTTTCCATTCACGGAGCAGATAGCTCTTGGTAACGCCGGTATTTATGAAATCCCAAGGGAAGATTTCGTCTTCCCCTCGTTCTCTTGTAGTGTAAAAATCAAGGGAAATTCCGGCATCTTCGATTGCTTTCATCCAGTATTCATTATGGAAAGAATCACCCCATGCATCGAAAAGACACCCATACCGGTAAGCAAGATATACAACTTTGGAAACTTTTCGGTCTCCACGGGCAAGTAAGCCTTCGATAACAGAAACATCAGCCTCATGCCAGTTGTATTTTAAACTCTTTTTATTCAGCATTTCCTTCATACGGGTATTTACTACGCGGGCTTTGGAGAGAAAGTCTTCTTTCGTACACATTGGAGCCCACTGAAAAGGTGTAAATGGCTTTGGAATGAAGAAAGAGGTACTGGCAGTAACAGAAACTTTGCCGTTTCGCTCAGATTTAGGAATTTCATAATATTTTTCTGCAATTAATTCGGATAATTCCGCAATTCCCTTCATATCTTCTTCTGTTTCCGTAGGAAGACCAAGCATAAAGTACAGTTTGACTTTGTTCCATCCGCCTTTAAATGCAAGTTCGCAGCCATGCAGGATATCTTCTTCTGTTAATCCTTTATTGATGACGTTTCTCAGACGCTGGGAACCGGCTTCTGGAGCGAAGGTAAGGCTGCTTTTTCTTACGTCCTGGACTTTTTGCATGACATCGAGGGAAAATTTATCTACACGGAGAGATGGAAGGGAAATATTTACGCCCTTTCCCTGATAAGTGTCTATTAAAAATCTTAAGAGCTCATCCAGTTTAGAGTAATCACTGGAGCTTAGAGAACTCAGGGAAATCTCATCATAACCTGTATTTTTTAACATTTTTACAGCCATATCTTTTAAAAACTCTACATCCCGTTCACGGACAGGTTTATAAATCTGTCCAGCCTGACAGAAACGGCATCCTCTGATGCAGCCACGCTGAATTTCAAGAACTACTCTGTCCTGGGTGGCACGGATAAATGGTACCAGGGGTTTTTCTGGATATACGGTGTGACTTAAATCCATGACAAGTTCTTTTGTAATGGTTTCTGGAGCCATCGGATGGTTGCTGTGAAACCCTTTGATGGTACCATCATCATTATATTCCACATCCAAGAAAGCAGGTACATAAAGTCCTGGAATCTGTGCGGCCAGTGCAAGAAAGTCTTTTCTGCTTCCGCAGGCTTCTCTGTTTTTCCGGTAAGCCTCAATCAAATCACCATAGACCGTCTCCCCTTCTCCGATATAAAAAATATCAAAAAAATCAGCAATCGGTTCCGGATTATAGGTACATGGTCCGCCTCCGATTACAATCGGATCTTCTTCTGAACGTTCTTTGCTGTATAATGGAATTTGACTCAGATCAAGAATCTGAAGGATATTGGTGTAGCACATTTCATATTGGATTGTAATACCGAGAAAATCCATATTTTTTACAGGCTGTTGTGTTTCCAGTGTGAAGAGGGGAATATCTTTTTCACGCATGATTTTATCTAAATCATGCCATGGAGAATATACACGTTCACAGTAAACTCCATCCATCCTGTTAAACATATCATAGAGAATCTGGATCCCCAGATGGGACATACCGATTTCATAAACATCAGGAAAACACATGGCAAATCTGACATCTATCTGGGACAGGTCTTTTCTGACCATATTCACTTCATTTCCGAGATATCTGGCAGGCTTATCGATACTCATTAATATTTCGTCTGACAATGCAGGTGTTATCATATTAATCTCCATTCTATTCATCAATTTTAGCTATTTCATTAAAAAAACAGGAACGTCTGCCTGTGTGACAGGCAGCACCAATCTGTTCCACTTTGGCCAGAATGGTATCCTTATCACAATCTGCAGTGAGTTCTTTCCAATATTGGAAATGACCACTTGTCAGACCTTTTTCCCATAATTCCTGACGGCTGCGGCTGTAATAAGTCATTCTTTTGCATTCCAGTGTATGCAGGAATGCTTCTTCGTTCATATATGCCAGCATCAATACTTCAAGCGTTTTATAATCCTGGACAATGACAGGAACCAGTCCATCAGAATTCTTTTTTAATGAAGCGAAATCTATGTTACATCTACTCATTTTTGTCTCCTTTTTTTTATAGTGTTCCTTTGGTGGAAAGCACGTTGGTGATTCGATCGTCTATCATGGTGGCTGCATCAAGGGATTTTGCAAAACTCTTAAATGCGATTTCGATGATATGGTGATCATTTGTTCCTGAAAACTGTTTAAAGTGGAGATTCATCATGGAGGAATATGAAACTGCATAGAAAAATTCTTTTGTCATTGCAGTGTCAAAATAGCCGCATTTTTCACCACTGAAGGAGAAATCACTTACAAAATACGGACGACCGGATAAATCAAGAGAACAAAGCATCAGTGCTTCGTCCATGGGAAGAATACAGGAACCATAACGTTTGATGGATTTTTTATCCCCAACAGCTTCTTTTATCGCATGGCCAAGTACAATACCTGTATCTTCTACAAGGTGATGGCAGTCTACATATAAATCACCTTTGGCTTTGATGGTCAGATCAAACAAACCATGACGTGCAAAATTATTCAGCATATGGTCAAAAAAGCCAATGCCCGTATCTATTTCGGTTTTTCCGGATCCGTCAAGGTTTAAAGTTAAATCAATGTCTGTCTCGCCGGTAATACGGTGAACAGCAGCGGTTCTTTTTAAATCACTCATAAAATACTTCCTTTCTCTAAGGACAGAAGGACTCCCAGAAAAAATTCTGAGAGTAAGTTCTGTAGTCATATGTTATTCAAATCGCACGCGAATCGAATTTGCGTGAGCAGTCAGGTGCTCGGATTCTGCAAATGTTTCAATGTCTTTGTGAATTGGTTCCAAGGCTTCTCTGGAATATGAAATAATACTTGATTTCTTAATAAAATCGTCTACTGATAATGGCGAGAAGAATTTGGCTGTTCCATTTGTTGGAAGGACATGATTCGGACCTGCAAAATAATCTCCCAGTGGTTCGGAACTATATTCTCCAAGGAAGATAGCACCTGCGTTTTTGATTCTTGTCATAGTATCAAATGGGTTTTTAGTGACGATTTCAAGATGCTCGGATGCAATCTCATTTGCAGCATCAATGGCATCATCCATTGTGTCAGCTATCAGTATATAGCCGTAATTTGCCAGAGATTTTTCCAAAATCTCTTTTCTGGAAAGCTGTGCAACAAATTTGTCAACTTCCAAAGATACCTTTTCGGCCAGTTCTTTTGATGTAGTTACAAGAATTGCGGAAGCCATTTCATCATGTTCTGCCTGAGATAACAAATCTGCGGCTACATAGCGAGGGTTCGCAGTTTCATCTGCAAGGACAAGAATTTCACTTGGACCAGCAATGGAATCAATGCTTACAAAACCGAATACAGCCTTTTTTGCCAGTGCAACAAAAATATTTCCAGGACCAACGATTTTATCCACTTTTGGAATGGTATTTGTGCCAAATGCCAAAGCAGCAATTGCCTGTGCTCCGCCGACCTTATAAATAGAAGTACATCCTGCAATATCAGCAGCAACTAAAGTGCCGGGATTTACCTTTCCGTCCTTTCCTGGAGGAGTTACCATGATGATTTCCTCTACTCCTGCTACTTTGGCAGGAATCACATTCATGAGAACAGAAGATGGATATGCAGCTTTTCCGCCAGGAACATATACACCGACCTTTGAAAGTGCGGAGACTTTCTGGCCCAGAATAGTACCATCCGGTTTTGAGTCGAACCAGCTGTATTGTCTCTGTTTTTCATGGTAGACACGGATATTTTCAGCAGCTTTTCTGATAACCGGGATAACGCCGGTTTCTTCCACGATTTTATAGGCCTCTTCAATCTCTTCTCTGGTAACCAACATCTTATCAGGTGTGATATCTACTTTGTCAAACTTTAAGGTGTACTCATGAAGTGCATCGTCTCCATTTGTCCGTACATGATTTACAATTTCATTTACGGTGTCTGCATAAGAATCATAATTATTAGGGCTTCTTTTTAAGAGACTATCTAATAAATCTTTTTTTGTTTCTTCTGTCAAAATTACTGTTTTCATTTATTTCTCCATACCTTTCTTCAAAACTGTTTTTAATTCCTGAATCAGTTTCATAATACGTTCATTTTCCATTTTCATACTTACCTGGTTTACGACCATACGGGCAGACAATGGACAAATTTCTTCTAATACTTCAAGACCGTTTTCTTTTAAGGTAGTACCGGTTTCCACAATATCTACGATTACTTCAGAAAGTCCCACAATCGGTGCCAGTTCTACAGAACCGTTTAATTTGATGATTTCTACGGTCTGATGTTTTTTGTTATAAAAATAGTCTTTTGCGATATTTGGATATTTGCTTGCCACACGTATCATTTCATGATGCTGTAATAGCTCTTTGGCTGATTCCGGACCGCATACGCACATCCGGCATTTTCCCATATTTAAATCTACTACTTCAAGAAGCTTGCGGCCTTCTTCCAGAATAGTGTCTTTACCGACAACGCCAATATCGGCAGCTCCATATTCTACATAAGTCGGAACATCTCCTGCTTTTGCAAGAAAGAATTTTAACTTTAATGCTTCATTAACAAAAATTAGTTTTCGGGTATCTTTATCTTTCATTTCTTCACAGCTGATGCCGATTTTCTCAAAAATTTCCATGGTATTTCTTGCAAGTCTTCCTTTTGCAAGAGCAATTGTTAAATATCTCATATGCATTCTCCTAATATAATTCTATTTTTTCCGCATGGGCATTTGCATCGGACATATAGTACATTTTCGTAAATTCGTTTCTTCTGGCATATTTTTTATATCCTTCCATGGAAGCATTTTCCCGTTTGCAGATTAAAGTAACATAAATACCGTCCTTGCGATACTGCGATGCCATATCAATTGCTTCTTTCTGAGCATTATTTTCATATAAAATCAGGATGCTTTTTGTTTCTATCGGAATTGAAATTTTCTGTCTCATCATAGAAATCAGCAGGCGGTCAAGATCGATGGCAAAACCAATGGAAGGGGTATCCTTGCCAAACTGCTTTAACAGATTATCATAACGTCCTCCTGTTACAATCGCTTCACCGGTGCCATATGTATATCCTGCAAAAATAATGCCGGTATAGTAATTTCTGTTAGCTACCGTAGATAAATCGAATGACACATATTTTTCATATCCATAGTAAGATAAAAGCTTATAGACTTTTTCCAGTCTTGATAAGGCAGTGTCGATTTTTTCATTGGAAATCAGCTTTTTTGCACGTGCAATCATGTCACCGGAGCCAATTAGTTCTGGAAGCTGGATGAATATTTCTTTTAAATCTTCATCCATACCAATATTTGATAAGTATTCTTCCATCCCAAAGAAGTTTTTGTTTTCTACAAGCTGGCGAAGTTCATCTTCCTCTTCTTCTTCGAGTTTTGCTTCGTTTATAAGTCCCTCAAAAAATAGAGTATGTCCAACTTCTATCTGAAATTCTGTTAAACCGCAGGCAAGAAGTGATTCAATTATGATAGCCAGTGTCTCACAATCAGAATCAGCTTTATTTTCACCATACAATTCTGCACCAATTTGTGTACATTCTTTTAGCTTGCCCTGATGTTCGGCACTATTAATAAATGTCTGACCGGAATAGCATAGACGAATCGGCATTTCTTCATCCATATAATATTTGGACACACATCTTGCCATCGGCGGTGTCATATCTGGACGAAGCACCAATGTATTACCTTCTCTGTCAAAGAATTTGTACATCTTATTGGAAGCAACAGTTCCCTTTTCTTTACTGAAAATATCAAAAAATTCAAAACTTGGTGTCTGAATATCATTATAACCATATTTTTTTAATACGTTATGGACTGTCTGCTGTAAGTATAGCTTACGCTCACATTCTTTATTATAAATATCCCTTACACCTTCCGGTGTATGAACCAGTACTTTTTTCATGATTTTATAACCGTACCTTTCTTAAAACTTTCAACTTATATCATAGCATACATAAGCTGTTGATTTCAACTGATAAATTGCTTGTTTTCCAGTACAATACTTTATGGAATTAAAGTGATAATGCACTACCATGGTAGTATACTGCCATAAAGATGCTTTGTCAAGAAAAAACGGACATTTTCATGCCCGTTCGTTTAAATCTTTATTCAATGCTTCTAAAAAATGAAGAGGTACCCCCTGCTGGCTGTGAATTAGAAAATGGTGATCGATTTCTTCAATGCGAAAACTTTTTCGTCCGCCACTGATACTTCTGTCATAAAATGTTTTTATATCCCGGCAAGGGATATAGTATGCTTCATTGCGGTGACTGTAATATAATATGATAAACGATATGCCATTTTGTTCTTCAAATTTTTCCATAAAATCGATTTGGTGTGGATGTATATTTTGCATGGAAAAAGAGTCTGAGGTACATTCTTTTGCGTCGAAACATACAGGAATTCCCTGTACCACGCCAATGTAATCTACCGTACTTTTTTTATCGAAATAGGCCAGAGTAATCTGGCGGGTTTCATGGTTAATATTGATGGGTTTGATAGGGGTGGGAATTTTCTGAATCAGTGCAATTCCTGCAGCTTCATATTTCTCGATAGAATAATTAATCATATCTTCCAATGAAGAACCTCTTAACCCTCTTGAATTCCAGGTAGCCATAATCTATCCTTTCTTCTGTGTGATCAACTGGTTGAAAATATCGGGAGCTTCTGCAAAAAATGTTCTGCCGGAAAGGTTTGAAAGACTTCCTTCCATTTGTGGAAAATGTAATTCATAAGAATGCAAAAGCTGATGTGACACACCATATTTTTGGCGATATCTTTCATTCAAGGAAGAATTGCCATATTTTGGATCTCCAATAATCGGATGCCCTTCAGATGCCAGATGTGCACGAATCTGGTGGGTTTTTCCGGTAATTAATTTCACCTTCAGCAGGGTGACATTTTCGCCAAAACCGATGGGTTCATACTTGGTTTCAATGTAACTGCCATTTTCTGCAACCTGTTTGGAAACAGATACTTTGTTTGTAGCATTGTTTTTGCAGAGAAAACCGGATATGGATGATGGCTGGGAAATGATTCCCCTTACAATACAAAGATAATATTTCTCAAAAGTACGTTCTTTGAAGCCCTTTGATAAAGCACGAACTCCTTCCATAGAAGCACCTACAGTAATGAGTCCGGTTGTGTTGCGGTCCAGACGATTACAGATAGAGGGTTTAAAGGTTTTTAATTCTGCTTCGCTGAGTGACCCATTATCCAGAAGGTAATCAAGTGCATATTCGTTTAGCGATACATCACTCTCCTTTGCTTTTTGGGAAAGCATTCCTGCCGGTTTGTTGATTAGCAGTATATTTTCGTCCTCATATATAATAGAAAGCTTTTTACGAGCCTGTCCGGAACCGGCGATTCTGTGAATACTGGATGCTTTTTCAGCACTGCTGAACTTATCAAATGTCTCATCACTAAAAAAAATTTTGATTTCATCACCCAGATTTAATTTTTCAGAACCATCTGCTTTTTTGTTATTTAAGGTAATATTTTTTTTTCGTAGCATTTTATAAATAAAACTCGAATGGGCATTGTCCAGATATTTAAAGAGGAATTTGTCTAACCGGCCACCTGCCTGATTTTTCTGTATAATGATTGATTTCATAAAGACCATCCTGTTGTATGATATTTTGATTATTTGTTTTCTATAGCTAATACGGTTTCAGATAATATATCCTGTTCGTACATATCTACGGATACGGAAATCTGTATCCCATCTTCTTCGTCAGAATTTGTGTTTGTTATATGAAGAAGCAGATAGGAAGAACCATCGATATTAAGATCTGTCAGTAAACTTCCATCGCTTTTGGTATAAGCTGTTAATGTATTGCATACATTGGACAGTGTCATGGTGCAGGAATCATCTGCAATATCACTGTATGAGGATACTGTTGCCTGTTCATATTCATCTGTTTCTGTATCAGAAGAAGTTTTTTCGTATGTAATATTTCCATCCTGAATAGCGACAGAAAGACATATGGTATTTTCTGTATCGGAAAGGAAGATAGAGCCTTCTGAAATAACCATAGATTCCGGAATAATCGTTAAATCCAAGGAATTTATCACGAAATCTTCGGAATATCCCATATCGGCAAGTGTATCTTTTACAGATTCCAAGGCCGGAATCAGCTCACTGTTATGAAGGGATTCTGTAAAATCAAAATCAGTAATAGCGAGTTCCTCTGTCGGAGTGGAATGTCCTGAAGTGCTGGCTGTTTCGTTGCCTCTTAGTTGGCAAACTGCAATTCCGCCGAGTAAAAAAATGATGCATGCAGCTACAGGAATGCATTTTTTCCATGCTGCTATAGGAGAGAAAACCTGCATTTGATCACTTTCCTGAATGAATTCATCATCAATCTGGCTTATCATGTGGTTTAATTCATTTTTATTTATTTTCATGATGATCATCCCCTTCTCCTGTACTGAATAGAATAAGTGTCAAGTGTTTTATCATATATCATATCCCTCCTGCTGCAAAGTTTCACGGAGTTTGCTGCGAGTACGAAACAACAATGATTCGACTTTACTCTTGCTCATATGATAACGCTGACAGATGTCTTTGATTGAGTCATTAAACCAGTAACGACGAATAAAGACAACTCTTGCCTCCTGTTTTTGGGAACGGAGAAAACGATTGATTAACACAGACAGCTCTTTGTCGCTGTATCTGATATCCGAGGAATTAAAGTCAGTGATGCATTCTTCAAGCTCGGAGAGGGAAATAAGGACTTCCGGATTTCTCTTCTGAGCTGATAGATACTCATGCTTTTTCAAAGCCAGATTTCTGGCAATTTTACATAAGTAGCTGGATAATACATCTGGTTTTGAAGGCGGAATACTGTTCCACGCACCAAGGTATGTATCATTTACGCATTCATCGATATCAGCAGGATCTTTTAAAATATTTTTAATTACATAAGTGCATAGTCGGCCATATTTTGCTGCTGTTTCATGGATTGCATTTTCTGAGCGCGAAAAATATAAACTTATAATTTCTTCATCTGTCATTCTTTTTCTCCATTCATCTGGAATTGAGCACTTGAAGCCTTCAATTTCGAATCCTCAATTAATCAGTACGTTTTTGAGCCGGATGCTTGCATAAATCTTAAAAAGAATAAGTAAAAATTTGTTTTTTGATTCGATTTGTCATAGTTTCCGATATCTCTTTTGAAGAAAGATTTCCTGCAAGATTTTTTATCCGATTGAAAAACTGCTGGTAATCAGTATACATTTTTACAGATGTATAATTGCAGTTTTCAAGAATTTTTTTCATATAGGTTTCTGTGGCAGCAGGATTCTTTACAGAAGTATCAGAAAACATTAAAATATTTCCGCCTAATAAAACAATCATTTCCGAACGCATGGATTTTTCGGGAGATGAAAGTAAAATATCACATAAAACGGAAGATGAAGGGCATCCGCTTATGGCGGTCATAACTTCCTCATATCGCTCTCTGGCCAGTCTGGGATAAGATGCAATCATCAGATAACCCGTCAGGGCCTTGGCAGCAGGAAGAACTGCTACTGCTGCAATCACAGTGTAGATAGATTTATTATTATGATAAATAATCCATCCTGTCATGTAAATAATCAGAACAATCAGAAAATGGAAAATTGTTTTTGTAAGCTCAATTTTCTTTTTCTGCCTCATATACCCATAATTTCCTTTTTCTGGTAAATGTAGCATGTTGTTCTCCTTCCTGTTATAAAAAACGGAAAATTAATTTTCGGGGAACAACTTTTGTAAGAATACGAAGTGCCTGCATAGGAAGACTGTATACGGAGACTTCTTTTTTTAAAATAGAATCCCGGATTGCCTTTTTTACAACTGCTTCAGGTTCCACCATGAATAAATCTTTATAGGAACCGGCTTTTTGCCCACCGTTTTTTTCTGCCACAGAGAAGAAGTTGGTATTAGCAGGTCCCGGGCAAACTGCCAAAACAGAAATATCTTTCTTTCGTAACTCACAATTTAAGGCTCTGGTAAACGACAGTACATATGCTTTTGTGGCTGCATATACAGCAAATGATGGCTGAGGCATGAAAGCTGCGACAGAGGCAAAATTTATAATCCGGCTGTTTTTTGCCATATAAGGGATACATACTCTGCTCAGATAAGTCAGGGCACGACAGTTTAAATTAATCATATCAGATAAAACATCTTCGTTTTGGTTTTCCACATGCCCCACCACGCCAAAACCAGCAGAATTTACCAGAAACTTTACGGAAGGTTTTTCTTCTTCCAAAAGTTGTCTGATTTTTTCCAAAGATGACATTTTAGTCAGGTCATAGGGAATTAGTTTTGCTTTATGCGTTAATTCGTTGGATAAATCAATTAGCGCTCCGGCATTTCGTCCAATCAGCCAGAACTCATCAAGTGCCGGGAACTGCTCATCAGCCATTTTAATAAATATTTTTCCAAATCCAGAGGTTGCTCCGGTGACAATTGCAATTTTTTTTCTTTTTTTCATGAATTGGAACCTTCCTTTTTTATTTCTTTTTGTGTATATTTCGGATTGCTTTCTTTTTTTTCGGCGTCTTTATGTTTTGAACATGGTAGGAATGTTCTGTTTTTCGCGGTCGGATCAGACATTTTTTATCAAATCCGATGAGATCTGTTCTTCCTGCAATGTGGAGTGCTTCGTAAACCAGGTCATAGTTTTTTGGATTGCGATATTGAATTAATGCGCGTTGCATTGCTTTTTCATGAGGATTTACAGGAACATATACTTTTTCCATTGTTCTTGGGTCATATCCGCTATAATACATACAAGTGGATATGGTAGATGGAGTAGGATAGAAATCCTGTACCTGCTCTGGCATGTATCCTATGTCGCGGAGATACTCTGCTAATGCCACAGCATCTTTCATCGTAGAACCCGGATGGGAAGACATGAGATAAGGTACAATAAATTGTTTCAGTCCCAGTTCCTGATTTAATTTATTATATTTTTTTACGAATTTTTCATATACGGCATTGGATGGTTTTCCCATTCTGGATAATACATTGTCGGAAATATGTTCCGGAGCTACTTTTAATTGTCCGCTGACATGATATTTGACCATTTCTTTGAAGAACGTATCATCTTTATCATATATCAGATAGTCAAAACGAATCCCGGAACGGATGAATACTTTTTTGAGTCCCGGCAGTGCTCTTAATTCCCGAAGGAGAGATAAATAATCACTGTGATCTACAGTAAGATTTTTACATCCTGTAGGAAACAGGCATTGTTTATTCTGGCATACACCATATTTTAGCTGTTTTTCACAGGAAGGATGTCTGAAATTGGCTGTTGGTCCGCCGACATCATGGATATATCCTTTAAAATCCGGTTCATAAGAAATCAGTTTTGCTTCCTCAATAATGGATTCATGGCTTCTTGTCTGAATCGTTCTTCCCTGATGAAATGTCAATGCACAGAAACTACAGCCCCCAAAACAGCCACGATTGCTTACCAGACTGAATTTTACTTCGGAAATGGCAGGGACGCCACCGAGAGATTCATAAGAAGGATGGTAGGTTCTCATATAAGGCAGGGAATATATCCGGTCCATCTCAGATTGGCTTAGAGGTGCCTGAGGAACATTCTGAACCACATAAACACCATTGGGATATTCCTCCACAAGAGGCTTGGCCGAAAAGTGGTCAGTATTGATATATTGCTGATAAAAGCTTCGGGCAAATTGCTTTTTGTCAGATTTGATTTCATCAAAGGAAGGAAGTTTTATATAATCATAGACAGAAGATAAATCTTTTGTTTTATAAACACTTCCGTCAATATAAGTAATGTCTTTAATAGAGAGACCACTGTTTAAAGCATCTGCCACTTCTACAATCGAACGCTCTCCCATACCGTAAAGGCATAAATCGGCACCTGAGTCAAGAAGAATGGAGCGTTTCACTTTATTGGACCAATAATCATAATGTCCGAGACGTCGCAACGAAGCTTCGATGCCGCCTATAATAATAGGGGTCTTCTTATATGTCTGCCGAATCAGATTACAATATACTACAGTTGCATAATCAGGTCGTTTGCCAAACACACCGCCAGGAGTAAATGCATCTGAGTTTCGGGGCTTTTTCGATACAGAATAATGATTGACCATAGAATCCATATTCCCGCTCATTACAAGAAATCCGAGGCGGGGTTCGCCTAAGATAGAAATACTCTCTTTTATTTTCCAGTCAGGCTGGGAAATAATACCGACACTATAGCCATTTGCTTCAAGTACGCGACTGATAATAGCATGTCCGAAAGACGGATGATCTACATAGGCATCTCCGATTATATAAACAAAATCCAACTGCTCAATGCCGCGGGCTTTCATATCTTCTTTTGAAATGGGTAAAAATCCGTTATTCATAATACCTCCGGGGGATTCTTCTGGTTTGTATTTGTCTGGTGCTGCCAGGCATTTTGAAGTGATTCTATTTCCTTGCATGTCAGCATCCGGTACTCACCTTCTTTCAGGGTTTCATCTAAAGTAAGAGGGCCAAAGGCCACACGCTTGAGATATATAACCTGCCGTCCGACAGCTTCAAACATTTTCTTAACCTGATGAAAACGTCCTTCATGGATGGTGAGGTAGACAGATATTTTTTCAGGGGTGTTTTCCTTAATCTCAAGAACAGCTGGCTGTGATTTGATTCCTTTTTCAATAAATACTCCATCTGTTATAAGCTGAACCATTTCAGGAGTCAGAACATCATCAAGCTCAACATAGTATTTTTTATCCACATGACGTTTGGGAGAAAGGAGCATATGTGCTAATTCTCCATTATTTGTAATCAACAGAAGACCTACTGTATCTTTATCAAGTCTTCCTACCGGGAATAAGTCTTTTCGGTTTGTGCTGCTTAGCAAATCCATTACTGTTTTGTCACGGAAATCGGAGACTGCTGTCACAAAACCTGCGGGTTTATTAAGCATATAATACTCTTCTGCAACATATGTGACAGGGGAACCGTTTACGCAGACAAAGTCTGTTTCTGTGTCGATTTTCATTCCTGTATCTTTGATGGTGAAGTTGTTTACCATGATTTTTCCGGATTTGGCCAGTTGTTTTACCTGACTCCGGGATCCGACAGACATTTCTGTCAGATATTTATCTAATCGAATTTTCATATATGTCTCCTAATGTCTCCATCATCTGTTCATCTCAGATATCCCCGTCAATATCCTGGGCACGGTAACTTTCCGCAATTGTATCCAGTTCATCTAAAAATTTATTTAACAGACTTAGATCACCCTGTTGATATACTTTGTAAAATTCATCCTGAATCTTAAGAATTTCACGTTTATTCGCAGTTTTATAAAGGTTGTGAATGAGATTTAATATTTCGCCTACCAGCATATCTTTTTTGCGGATAGAATTCTGGGAATCCATGATTTCATCACGAATCTGACTCATTTCGTTATCGAGCTGGATTATGGCATCTGAAGATGCGGACAGACGCTCTCTGATGTGTTCTGGCATATGTTCCTTATATTTATACTGAAGGGAATGTTCAATCACTGCCCAGAAATTCATGGCAAGGGTACGAATCTGAATCTCCACTTTTACTTTTTTGGGCCCCTCTTTCGTCTGAATGGAATATAAGGTAATCACATGATAACTGCGGTAACCACTGGATTTCTGGTTACTTATGTAGTCTTTATACTGGATAATTTCAATATCTGTTCGATTTTCGATGATTTCAACCACCTTGTAAATATCTTCTACAAACTGGCATATAATTCTAATACCTGCAATGTCCTCTACTTTTTCTGTCAGTTCATCAAGTACAATATCCTTTCGCTGACACTTTTCGAGTATACTGGAAATCTTTTTCACTCTTCCCGACACCATTTCGATAGGGGAATATTCCCCTGAGTTCCTATATTCTCTCTGGATATTATTAAACTTAAGAACGAGTTCATCTACAGCCATTTCATATGGATAGAGAATTTCTCTCCATAATTTCATATTCATATTTTTAGTCCTCATTTCAATTTTCTAATGGCTTCATAAATTTCATTTTATCATACTTTATATAGATAGTCAAAAATACTTCAGTATTTTATTTCTTAATTTTTTAAGAAGTGGATATGGATTTATGGCAATCTCAGTTCCGTTTTCATCTGTCAGATAAATTCCAAAATGAAGGTGAACATCAAACTGGCCCGTAGTGCCTTCCTGACCGTAACCGGAATCACCGGCATATCCAAGAATCTGTCCGGCATGAACAGTGCTTCCTTCCGTCAGCAGTGTGTCATAACGATATAAATGGGCATAATAATAGTACACTCCTTCAGAGGAGCGTATGCCGATCCGATATCCTCCTAATTCCAACCATCCCATATGAGTAACAGTTCCATCACATACAGATACGACAGGATAGGCTCCACGTATATTATCATCGGTCATGAGATCAGTTCCTTCATGAATTCTGTCTCCACCATAAGTTCTGGCATTTCCAAAGGTATCTTCAAAGTAAATCTGATCCGATGGCCTGATATAGGCAATTGGAAAAAATTCAACATCGGAAAATCTGGAATCATCAAGATAAGCTCCCTGAATATATTCCTGACTCAAAAATTCAACATTTTTTTGTTGCTCTTTTGGTGAAGTTTGTCTTGGCAGAAAACTTATGATAGAAATTAACACCAGAAGAATTATAATGCAGATGAGTAACTGCGTTTCTTTTCTTGACATTTACACATAAATAAAGCCATCATAACATTATTATAATATATGCCATAATGACTTTGGTTATGCTAAATTTTTTCTTTGCTATTCCAGAAATCCAGCTTTTCCAGATAAATATGATTTAATTTTTCCTCCAGGGCACACAGTCCTTCGTCCGAAAATTCAAACTGAAAATATTCTTTTTCCTCTTCAGGGGTTGCAGTACTGCAATAAGGCTCAGGCCATACGCAGAGAGAAAGGAAAAGTGTGTCATCTTCTGTTGTCTTTCCACTTATAAAATAACGCATCCCTTTGTGGCTTCCAGAATAAGTTCCCTTTTTATAATGTGCCAGTTTATCTTCTGAAATAATGTTTATTTCATTCATGATCGGTTCTCCAGAATATTTCAATGATATCGCCTTCCTGCACAGGATCAAGGAAACGGCAGTTTTCGCCATTGATTTGTGTGACTAATTCATTGCCTGCCACAGTCTGTGTGTCAAACGGATAAAATTCGAAGATATCCACAAAGGTATAATGGGCTTTGTTTTTTAATGTAACTGGGGTCTGGTTTACTGTCACATGCAGATCAACTGGTTTCTGTGGTTCATCAATAGTTTCCTCTGTAGTTTCTTCCATAGTCTCTTCCGTGCTCAAACTGTCAGAGGATTCCGGCGCAATAAACATTTCTGCTTCTTCATTGGAAATTCCTTCTGAAATTTCAATGCGAAAATTTTCATAAATTGGTTCTTCCGGTTGTCCGATATGACCATTTATCAGGATTGTGTGGGAAGGAATGTCGATGTCCATGAACTCCATAAGCTGCGCAGCAGTATAAAACTGAGGGATTTGAATCACATCGTTTAGTAGAATTTCATAGGAGCCAAGCTCCGGAATATTATTTACGGTAGCAAATTTAGGGCAGATAATTTCTTTTCCGTTTACAATGAACCGCAATGTCTCTTTGTATTCTTTCAAATCTTCTATTCGGCAGGAAGCAGCTGCTCCGCAGGTTGATTCTTTAATGTAGATTTTATCGTTGGAAGAAATTTTGGTATGGAAATCCGCCTCGGTTCCATTGATTGTAATAAGGGCAGGTTCTCCTGCTTCTCCCCGGATCATCTTCCTGGTACCATTTAAAGTAAAGATTAATTCCTGACCTCTTTTCGGGAATAAATCTTCGTTTGGAAATCCTATCTGTACAGCCGCATCTACTACAGTGAGCCGGTTATTATCATATAATTTAATGCGGATATCGTTAATATTCACAAAAATGAAATTGTTTTTCTGGTTGTAGAAATTGATACAGATACCAATCGGCGTTACAAGAAGCGGATCTTTTTCCACTCCTTCCATCAGGAAATTGACATCTCCTAATACTTCTTTTCCACGCAACGCAACGCGCTGTTCAGGAATGCCCAGATTTGATGCCAGTTTTTTTGTAAAATCAGGAACTTTTCCACCACCGCCAACCACAAATACAGCACTGACAGGTTTTCCACCGTTTAATTCAATGATTTTGTCTGAAATTTCTTTTGTCATATGATTGACGGTTTCTTCATAGAGAGCACGGGCTCCCTGGGCAGTAATCGTCTGGGGAAGCCCCATTATATCAAGATATGTAATATCTTCGTCAAACAGGGAAGCACGCTTAATCTCTTCTGCTACTTTAAATTCCACCAGACATTGATGGACAATATTTTCTGTAATTTCGTCTCCCGCATGAGGAATCATGCCATATGCGATAATGCTTTCGTCTTTGGTAATGCAGATATCACTTGTGCCCGCACCCACATCAACAAGAGCAATATTTAGCAAACGGTATTGCTCGGGAATTGCTACGTTCATGGCAGCAATAGGTTCAAGGGTGAGACTTGCCACTTCCAGATTCGCAGCGGATACCGCAGCATATAAGCCATCTACTACATCATTAGGAAGAAATGTAGCTAACACATCAGCTGCAATGATTTTTGCTTTGTGTCCCTCCAGATTATTGACAACAAAGTTGTTCATATAATATTTGACGACTGTATATCCGACACAATAAAAAGATAATTCCTCATTTTTCTGACGTATAATCTCATAAGCCTGCTCTATGCCGAGGGAATCTAAAGTATAGATATCTTCATTTGTGATAGCTGCTGTTTCACTTCGTTCCTGCTCTACATGAACAGTTACTGTTTTCAGTAACCGTCCGGCTGCTGCGATACATACATTTGTCAGTTTCTGACCATTCAGCTGTTTTTCTAATTCATGTTTTACATAACCAATCGTCTCTCCCACTTTTTGGATATCATGAATCTGACCATCCATCATGGCACGGGTTTCGTGTTCTTTTACATAATGTGCGACAACATTAAATTTATTATGCTCCATGTATCCAACGGAGCCAACAACACTTCTGGTTCCGATATCAAGACCAAATACAAGATTGTCGTAGTTGTTTATTAGGTTTGACATATGTTTCCTCCACATTTATTTGCAAAAAAATCATTGATCTGCTTACGGGTATTTTCAATTCCGTTACTGTTATCAACTTTTTTGTCGCAATGTTTGTTAAAAAATTCTTCACTCATTTGATTTTTCATAATGCTTCGTGTTTTGTCTTCTGTATATCCACGGCTTTCTCTGAGACGTTGAATACGGACGTCTTCCTTTGTGTAGATATACCATATTTCATCGCATATTTCATCATAGTGGTCTTCCAGAAGAAGGGCTGCTTCTATGACAATCACGGCGTTTTTGTCTGATTGAAGTATTTTAGTGATTTGATTTACAATATATGTTTTTACAGCCGGGTGGACAATGCTGTTTAGCAGTGAAAGTTTCTCGCTGTCATGAAAGACAATTTCCCCCAGCTTCTTACGGTCAATGGATGTGTCAGCCGAAAGGATGTCTGTACCGAAAAAATGTACAATTTCTATATAAGCCGGATTCTTCGGCTCCATAAGAAGATGTGCTACTTTATCTGCTTCGATGATATAACATCCAAAATCCTGTTCCAGTATATTTAATACTGTAGATTTTCCGCATCCCACTCCGCCGGTAATTCCTATTACCATATTTTCCTCATCCCTTTATCATTTTTTTAATGTGCTTCCAGCCAGTTTTTTCCAACTTCCAGCCCAACTTCCAGATTAACCAGAAGGTTTGCTGCATGAGTCATTTCGTTTAACACGATTTCTTTTACCTGTTCCACTTCGTTTTCTGCTGTTTCGATTAATATTTCATCATGCACCTGTAAAAGAAGCTTTGACTGCAGACCTGCTTCCTGCAACTTCCGATATACCCGAATCATAGCGATTTTCATAATATCGGCAGCGGTTCCCTGTACTGCTGAGTTCATGGCAGCACGTTCGCCAAAGGAACGCTGCATGAAATTAGAAGATTTTAGTTCTGGAATCGGTCTCCGGCGTCCGTATAATGTGGTTGTATATCCTTTCTCTTTTGCCTCACTGACTGTGCAATCCAAAAATGCTTTGACATTTGGGTAGGTTTCAAAATACTGCTTAATATATTCGCCTGCCTGTTTTTTGCTGATACTCAAATCCTGACTTAACCCAAATGAACTGATTCCATATACGATTCCAAAATTTACTGCTTTCGCATTCCGTCGTAACTGAGGGGTTACTTCGTCTAAAGGTACTTGAAATACCTGTGATGCAGTGATTTTGTGAATATCCTGTTCACTGTTATATGCTTCAATCAGATTTTGATCACCTGACATATGTGCCAGAATACGCAGTTCAATCTGGGAATAATCAGCATCCACAAATACGTATCCTTTTTTTGGAATAAATACTTCCCGGATTTTTTTGCCAATATCCATGCGGATCGGAATGTTCTGGAGATTCGGATCAGTACTGCTGATTCTTCCGGTGGCAGTAATCGTCTGGTTAAAAGTACCATGTATTCTGCCGTCATAATCTATGAAATTTCGCAATCCGTCAGCATATGTGGATTTTAATTTTGTGAGTTGTCGGTATTCCAAAATCTTATTTACAACAGGATAAGTGTCAGCCAGTTTTTCTAAAACATCTGCACTGGTAGAATATCCGGTTTTTGTTTTCTTTCCTCCAGGCAGCTGCATTTTTTCAAAAAGAATCATTCCTAATTGCTTTGGTGAATTAATATTGAATTCCTCTCCTGTATCCTGATAAA
Source organism: Lachnospiraceae bacterium (assembly GCA_034172985.1). Classification (GTDB taxonomy): domain Bacteria; phylum Bacillota; class Clostridia; order Lachnospirales; family Lachnospiraceae; genus CAG-303. Next base: position 2,175 of record JAXFDY010000043.1, on the reverse strand, counting down.
TTTCTTTTTCTATCTGGCTGATTTTTAATGCAAGGACTTCACCGTAATTTTTCAGACTCTGTTCATCTATGAGAATTCCTTCTTTTTCCATACTGTCAAGGACAAAAATCAGAGGATATTCAATTTCTTCATACAGCTTCATCATATCCGTTTGTTGTAATTGATCTATTAAAACTGGAACCGCTATGGATGCTGTAAGACTTTCGGAAGCCAGAATTTTAAGAAAAGATTCTCTGTCTTCTACTGCAGCCTGGGCCATAGATTTCTTTTTGAGCAGCTCTTCTTTGGATTCGGTTTGTAATCCCAAATAACTACCCAGTACATAATCATATCCATAGTAGTCTGTAATTGGATTTAAAAGATAGGAACAAACCATACAGTCGTATATTAGATGCTCTGATTTAGGCAATTCAATATATTTGCAAATAGATTTTAAATCAAACAATCCGATGAGCTTTTTTTCTTCATATAGAATTGGCAGCAGTTTTTGAAGATCGTTTATTGACAGATCATTCTTTTTTTCAATCAGATAAACATCTCCTTGAAAACTGAGGCAGACACAATTTGTAGAAAACTCATCCTGAAAATAATCCGCGTATCCGATACAACAGTCGGAAGAAAGTGATTCCAATTGTTGTATCAGATTTTCAAGTGAGGCTTTATCTTCAATAGAATGCAGTTTTTTTAAAGGATCGAATTCTGCAGCCTGTTCGGCTGTCTGATCATCAAATTTGGCTAAAAAAGTTTTAAATCCAAAAGTTTTCATTAATTTGTAAGCTTCCGGATTAAATAGGTGCTGAATCCTGCATTGGGAAAAATCAATTTCTACCGGCGAGTCGGTTTGAATGGTTGCCAAAAGTTTGCTTAATCGGGCGTTTTTTTCATCGGCAATCAGAGCATTTTTTACTCGTTCCGGTTTTACAGATGCAATATTCTGATAAATATTTTCTATGGTTTTGTATTCTGTAATAAGCTTGGCAGCAGTTTTTTCTCCAATACTTTTTACACCGGGAATATTGTCTGCAGTATCTCCCATCAGACCTTTCATATCGATAAATTCTGTTGGAGATACCCCATATTTTTCGAATACATCACTGGCAAAGTAATTTTCAATCTCTGTTCCACTTTGTTTCGTTTTGGGAATGCGGATTAAAATTTTGTCTGTGGCCAACTGAAGTAAATCTCTGTCTCCTGATACAATCGTTACATCATACTCTTCTGCTTCAGCCTTTTTGGCTACAGTGCCAAGAATATCATCTGCTTCATATCCTTCCAGAGTTACTACTTTGATATTCATGGAGGCAAGTAATTCCTGAATCATAGGAACCTGTTCATGAAGTTCAGCAGGCATTGGTTTTCTCGTTCCCTTATATCCATCAAACATTTTATGGCGGAAGGTTGGTGCTTTTACATCAAAAGCAACCATTAAGTACTCAGGTTTTTCTTCTTCCAGAATTTTGAACATGATGTTTAAAAAACCATATACGGCATTTGTATGAAGCCCAGCAGCATTTGTTAAGTCAGGAACACCAAAAAATGCTCTTGTTAAGATACTGTGGCCATCAATGAGAACGATTTTTTTCTTGGACATGGAGTCACCGGCCTTTCTTTATAAAGTAATAGACAGAAAATAGATGAATGTGGAAATAGTGATAGTTTCAATGGCAATAATCAGCAATAGATGAAAGATCATCTGATGATAGAATCTTTTTTTTTGGCAGACTGCAGTCTGAATATGTTTATTTAATTCTTCTGATAAATTAAATGAAGTAACATCTTCGTTTTGCTGAATATAGGACATGAGAAAATTTATTTCTAATTCTTCGTGACACTCTGCACAGCTTCGATCATGTTCCAGAAAACTATCCAGTTTTTTATAATCAAGCTTTTGCTCGATAAAAGGCAGGATATGTTTATCAAATTCCCGGCAAGTCATATTTCCACCCCGATTATTATATTAGTATTTCCTATTTTCTTGTTTTCTTATTTTGCATAATATTGGTATTATTATAGCACTTTTTTATTGGGATTTCAACAACTCATTAATGACATCCTAATCCTATGAGTTACCCGACAAATGAGCCTGATGTCGATTTTTTCGTGCTTTGCACTCTCAAAATCGACGCAAACATTCGAAATTCGCTCATTTTTCTGCGAAAAATGGCTACTTTCTCA
>JAXFDY010000101.1:0-36285 GCA_034172985.1 Lachnospiraceae bacterium | reverse complement strand
ATCTTTATTGCAGTGATTCTTGCACAAATTCCTACAGCCGTCATCCGGCCCTCTAAAAAAATAAATTAAACATTTAAAACAGTCTTTAAAAAATTCTGCGTGCGAGGGTTCTTCGGAGCGTTAAAAACTTCCTCCGGTGTTCCCTCTTCCGCAATGATACCATCAGCCATAAAAATCACGCGATCGGCTACTTCCTTTGCAAATCCCATTTCATGAGTTACACAAAGCATAGTCATACCTGCTTTTGCAAGATTTTTCATAACCTGCAGCACTCCGCCTACCAGCTCCGGATCCAACGCCTCTTTCCTTGCATGATCCTTGTTTTCCTTATCAATACTACCGGTTGACTTATAATCAGACATCAGCTGATCTGAAGTAGTCTCTTTCTGAACAGCAATCGTCATACCATCTAAATCCTGAAACGAAGAGATTTCCAAATCACTTCCTGCAGGCACAACTACAGCCTGATAATTATTGATATACGGAGTAGAGAAAAGCATAGTCTCCTGGCGTTCAGCATTAATTGTTACTGCTGAGCATACACAGTCATAATTCACATCAATACCTGCAAAAATTCCATCCCATGCAGTATTGATAAAATTCACTTCCAATCCAAGCTTATCTGCCACAGCTGTGGCAATATCAATGTCATATCCAATTGGTGTTGTTCCGTCATCGGCAAAATCTTCAAAAGGTGGATATCCAATCTCCACTCCCACAGTCAGTACACCATCATTCATTAGCTTCAGTTCATCTGTTTTCTCTGAGATGTCTGTTGTTTTTGGTGTAGTTTTTTCCACATCCTGCAAATGCGGTGCAGGACATAGTTAATGTTAAGGCTAATAAGATTGCTAATTTCTTTTTCATTATAAAATCCTCCTCTTCAATAAAGATAACGCAAAAAAGGAGCAACGAAAAAATGTTGCTCCTTTGCAAATTCACAGTTAGTATAAATCCAAACCAAAAATGTGTCAACATTTTTTTGTGTATCCCCTTGTTTTTCCTATGAATTATTAGAAATTCTTGTTGCATGAATTTCTAATTGATAGTAGAATATTGTTAATGGTGTATTTTACCCATTCGTACTAGGAAAAGGAGATTATGAGAATGAATGAATTTTTAAAGAAGAGTCTGACAGCCCATTATACCTTTGAGGATTCCGGCAATCCGGGAAAAGATGCATCCGGTAACCAGATGGACGCAGTTGCTATGGGAACTTCCCTTCCAGTTACCACTTCTATCGAAGGAAGAATGGCTTTAAAAATGGCAGGTGGCAAAAACAGTACAAGCTATCTGAAACTTCCTGATAATATATTAAAGGATGTAAGTGATAATAATGGTGTTACATTATCTGCATGGGTTTATCCTGAGCAGGGCACAAATGTATGGGAACGTCTTTTTGATTTCGGAAAAGGTCCTGGCCAGCCAAATCTTTTTGTGACAAGAAATCTGCGTACTGCATGTTTTATCGGAGAAGACCTTGTTGCTGATCCTGTAAAAGCTCTTCCTGTGGGTCAATGGACTCATATTGCCGTAACAGTTGCCGGCACAAAAGAAGGTACACTCAGCAGTGCAGGTCCGATTGTATATATCAATGGTGAAGTTGCTGCAGATGCTTCTATCAGCCAGACCTCCAGTGGTACATATGCAAAACTTCGCAAATGGTTCGCAACTTTTGAAGACAAAACTAACTATGTAAATAACTTTATCGGAAAATCACAGTATGAACCGGATAATGACTTTTCCGGTGCCATGGCAGATGTAAGGATTTTCTCCGATGTTCTGTCTGAATATGATATTCTGGAAGTAATGTGCGATTCCCTTTCTGATGAAGAAATCGTAAATCTTGCAAAAGAGAAATATCTGGAAGCTCCTGTGAAAATCGCTATCAAGGATTACAGCCTTGCAACATCTCTTATGGGAGACAAGGTATCTGTATCATGGTCATCCAGCAACACCTCCGCTGTTACAGATGACGGAAAACTTCTTGATATTCAGGAACCTGCCGCTGTTTCACTTACAGCAGTTCTGACAAAAGGGAATGCATCTATATCAAAAACATATAACATTACTGCACTTCCTAAAAATATGCCGCCATACACATTGACTGTAAATGGCAAAGATACAGTAGTAGATATCAGCGATACTCTCTGGGGATTATTTTATGAAGATATCAACAATGCAGCCGATGGCGGTATCTATGCTGAAATGATTCAGAACCGTTCTTTTGAAGCATTTACATTTGATACTTATGACATGCGTTCCGGAGAAAACGGAAAATCTACCGGACGTAATCGCAATCCACTTGCCTTCTGGTTCGGTGATACAGACAAGATGACACCGATGAACCAGGGTGGTTTAAATGAATTCTATGGTGTCACAGATGATGACAGAAATAATTATTATGTAGAAGTTGCTGACGGAGCCGTGATTTATAACAGAGGTTTCTGTGACAACAATCATGCTTGTTCCATGAAAATGACTGCCGGTGAAAAATACGACCTTACTATCTGGGCAAAAGCCGAACAGAATGCATCTCTTGAACTTACCATTGTAGATGAGCATGATGCTCCGCTTTCTGACACACAGATTGTTGAGATCACATCTTCCGAATGGACAAAGTACGGCAAAGAAGAATATATTACATTTACTGCTTCTGCTTCCGGAATGGGACAGTTAAAAATGGTATTTAAGGGCAAAGCATCTATCGATATGGTATCTCTTTTCCCTGAAAATGTATGGGGTGCAAAAGAAGAAGCAGATTCCCCTTCTGCTCACGCAAATTACCTGAACAACTCCAATTATCGTTTAAGACCGGATCTTGTAAAGGCTCTTGTAGATTTACACCCAACCTTCTTGAGATTCCCGGGCGGCTGTATTTCCGAAGGTTCTTATATCTGGGAAAATGTTTATGACTGGAAAGATTCTGTCGGCGATGTTGAGACAAGAAAAGAAAACTTCAATGTGTGGGGTTATATGATGACCATGGGTCTTGGTTATATGGAATACTTCCAGTTATCTGAAGATCTGGGTGCTACTCCTCTTCCTGTTATGGCTTGTGGTGTGCTATGCCAGGCTCGTTCCGATTATGCGAATCCTGCAGGAGGTGCTTTACAGGAAAAATATATTAAGAATTTTACAGATCTTATTGATTTTGCAATCAGTACTGATTTTGAGAATAATGAATGGGCTGCTCTTCGTAAATATATGGGACATGAAGCGCCTTTCGATTTACATTACTTAGGTGTAGGTAACGAAAACTGGGGACCGGAATTCATGGCTAGTTTTGAAATCTTCTATGAGAGAATCACTAAGTATGTGGCTGAGACATATCCGGGGTATGACCTGACTATTCTCTCAACTGTAGGTGCCCAGGCTGATGATGATGCATACAAATATGGCTGGAAATTCCTTGCCGGCTGTAATGAAGGTACTGCCAAGGTTGCTTTCACAGATGGCGAGACAAGTACAGAAGAAGAAGTTTCATGGTACAAGTACCAAAAACACTTTATGGAAACAATCGCAGATGAACATTATTACAGGGCAAATAATTATTTGTTAAATAATGTTGACCGATACAACTATTATTATCGTTCTTATAACGAAGATGGAACTATCAATGATGTTGAAAGCTCCAAAGTATTTGTCGGTGAATATGCTTCATCTGAAAAGAATACATTGGCCGGTGCTGTAGCTGAAGCTGCTGTAATGACAGGTTTTGAAAATAATTCTGATGTAGTCAGACTTGCTGCTACTGCTCCTCTGTTCAATAAGATTTTAACAGACAACACATACAGATGGACACCTGATTGTATCTGGTTTGATAATGAATCTGTATGGTATACTCCTACTTACTATGTACAGCAGTTATTTGCTCAATATATTGGTAAAAAAGGACTCTCTACAAGTTTTGAAACCTATGAAAATGGTAAAGCTACTGCTCTTATCCCTAGAGGTGGTATCGAAGTAGCTACTGCAAATGCAAAAATATTAGTTAAGAGTGTCAAAGTCACTTCAAATAAAAATCAGGAAGTTTTATTTGAAACTGATTTTGCAAACGGAATGCCTGATGGATTTGCACTGATTCCAAATTCAGGAGACGTCAGATTTGAGGATTCATGCATGATGATTGATGCCAAGGGAACCTTAAGCGGTATTTACTGTATCCGTCCTGACTGGACTGATTATACTGTCAATGTCGTAGCTAAAAAGCTTTCCGGAAATGATGGTTTCTATGTAGGCGCTGGTGTCACAAACATTGAGACAGAGACAAAAAATGCCATTGAATACGCAGTTGCTTATGATTCTGAGGCAACAGGTGTGAAAGTATACAAAGATGGAGTCGAAGGTTATCGTCTTGGAGACTTCTCCTCCAGTAGCTGTGCTGGAAACTTACGTTCTGCCTGCTATGAAGCAATTGACTGCGACAAAGAATATACAATTACAGTAAATTATGGCGGTGAAACTGGAAAGAATCTCATCTGTTCTTACACAGACGGAGCATTTTGTTCCAAAGTCCTTGATTACAAACTGGAAGCATACAATAAAGAAATTTTCCATTCCGTAACAAGGGACGACAAGAAAATCTACATGAAACTTGTAAATGCAGACAATTTTGATAAGCCTGCAAAGCTTGTTATCAAAGACGTAGATGTAATCGCAAATGCCAAAGTAGTTACAATTACAGGTGATATTGAGAAAGCTCATGTACCAAATGTAAATACAAAAGAAAATGAACCAATTGTTCCGGTAGAATCTTCTGCTGTATTTGAAAACGGTTCAACTGTCATCACACTTCCTGCAAATTCTGTTGTTGCTGTGATTGCAGATCTTGTATAGACTTTCAATAATTTTCTATATAAGGCAAAAAAATATCCGGGATACCTCATATCCCGGATATTTTTTATAAGACAGAACTAACACAATTATTCATAAGCATTGCTATGGTCATCGGTCCTACTCCTCCCGGAACCGGTGTAATAGCACTGGTATGAGGTGCTACTTTTTCAAAATCCACATCTCCGCACAGCTTATTATTTTCATTTCTGTGAATGCCCACATCAATCACAACTGCCCCTTCTTTAATGTATGTGTCATCCACAAATTTTGGCTTTCCTATGGCAACAACTAAAATATCTGCCTGTTTTGTAATTTCTTTTAAATTCTTTGTTCTGGAATGGCATACTGTTACTGTTCCGTTCTCTCTCAGCAAAAGCATAGCCATAGGTTTTCCTACAATATTGCTTCTTCCCAGTACAACACAATTTTTCCCTTCAATTTCTATACCGGACCGTTTTAATAACTCAATCACTCCCAATGGGGTACAGGACACAAATCCTTTTCCTCCAACGCACAATGCACCTACATTCTGTTCATGAAATCCATCTACATCTTTCTCCGGTGCAATCGTCTGGATTACTTTCTTCTCATCAATCTGTTTTGGCAACGGAAGCTGAACCAGAATCCCATTTACTTTCTGGTTTTGATTTAACTCATCAATCAGCTTCAAAAGCTCTTCTTCTGTTGTTTCTTCCGGCAACTCATAAGAAAGAGATTCTATCCCTATGTAAGCACATGCCTTTTTCTTATTTCCTACATACACACTGGAAGCAGGATCATTGCCAACCTGAATCACTGCAAGCGTTACATTTGTATCATTGGCCTTCAACTCAGCCACCTTATCTTTTAATTCATCTTTGATTTCCTGGGATATTCTTTTTCCATCTATAATCTGATACATCTTTCTTTTCCTTTCTCTATATATTGTCATTCATTATATCAATTTTCTCTCTCTTTTGCAATTCCTATTCACTTTTTTTCACTCACTTCATATAATACACTAAAACGATATGTTCCAAAACATAGTCTCATCCGGAGGTTCATAATGGATAATAACTATTATGGAAATATTTGTTACTGCCGAAAATGCAATGGCATTGTACACACCATCAAAAAGGGAGACTCCCTATATCTCCTTAGCCGCTACTACAATGTACCCATTGGCGAAATCATGAATGCAAATCGTAATCTGAATGTGTATAATCTGCAGATTGGCCAGGAAATCTGCATTCCAATCCGAAGAAGCGACATGGAAAATAACACCATGGAAAACCCTATGACCACTTCAAGTCTGGATACGGACGAAACTGCTGGTGCAGATGTTTTTGACAAAAATATCCGTATGTCTGAACTGATTGCAAGAGAAGACATGACTTTCGAAAAATTCCAGTCTCTGCTTCGAAATGAATCATAATAACGAAGAAACAAATTAATACATTTTTTACTGGTAATATTCCATAAAAACAATTATACTATAACTTGCAGATACTTTTCTGCAAGTTATAGTTTTATTTGGAGGTTAACATGAATTTTTTGAACAAACTCGAAAGAAAAATAGGAAAATACGCCATTCCTAATCTAATCAACTATATTCTGATTGGTTACGGCATCGGCTATGTCATCCTTCTTTTTAATCAAAATATTTATTCCCTGTTATCATTAAACCCGGCCGCAGTCATGCATGGACAAATCTGGCGACTGTTTACCTGGGTTCTTACCGTTCCTGAACAACTGAGCTTTTTTACAATCTTTATGTTTATTCTTTATTATTGGATTGGACATACCCTTGAAAATTACTGGGGCACGTTCCGTTATAATATGTACATGCTCTCCGGATATCTGATTATGACACTTGGTTCAATGATTATTTACTGGATTACATTATTAGTCAGTGGCGGTACCTTTGGCGTCAGTCTCTCCATGAGTACCTCTTACATCAACATGGCATCATTTTTGGCATTTGCCACATTATTTCCGGATACACAGGTATATTTTATGATGATTCTGCCAATTAAAATGAAATGGCTTGCGATTGTAGACGCTATCTATCTTGGTTATACCTGTCTCTCTTATATTGCCATGTATTTTAACCCATCCGGTCTTCTTGCAGGTTATTCTGACATCGTAAGAGCTAATTTCTGCTTTTCTTATGCCGCTTCTATTATTTTATCTGTACTTAATTTCATTATTTTCTTCTTTGCGACAAGAAATATGAAAAAGTACTCACCTCGGGAAATAAAACGCAAGCGGACATATAAAAAACATGTACACCAGGCACAGGGAATCGCAAAACATAAATGTGCTATATGTGGAAGAACCAGCGAAACAAATCCTGAACTTACATTCCGATTCTGTTCTAAATGTGCAGGTAATTATGAATATTGTCAGGATCATATCTTTACTCATGAACATGTGAAAGAATAATGTTGAAAAGGTTTTGATTTTATACTATAATACAATGGGGTTTCGCATAAAATAAAGCGTAACCCCATTGTTTAAGAATGGAGAAATACGTATGAGTAAACTTTACAAACTTGGAATCGATATAGGTTCCACTACTGTTAAGATAGCGATTATTGACGAAAATAACAAGATTTTGTTTTCCGATTATAAGCGTCATTTTGCTAATATTCAGGAAACTTTAAAAGATTTATTAGAACTTGCCAGGGAGCAGCTGGGAGCAGTCTCTGTCCATCCTGTCATTACCGGTTCCGGTGGTCTCACTCTTTCAAAACATTTGGAGGTACCTTTTGTACAGGAAGTTGTGGCTGTATCTACCTCTCTCAATGACTATGCACCTCAGACAGATGTTGCCATAGAGCTTGGTGGAGAAGATGCCAAAATCATTTATTTCACAAATGGCGTTGAGCAAAGAATGAATGGTATCTGTGCCGGCGGTACAGGATCATTTATTGACCAGATGGCTTCACTCCTTCAGACAGATGCCTCGGGATTAAATGAATATGCAAAAAATTATAAGGCAATCTATCCAATTGCTGCCCGTTGTGGTGTATTTGCAAAGACAGATATCCAGCCTTTGATTAATGAAGGTGCCACTAAAGAAGATTTGGCTGCTTCTATTTTTCAGGCGGTTGTAAACCAGACAATCAGCGGTTTGGCATGCGGAAAGCCGATTCGTGGAAATGTAGCATTTTTAGGCGGTCCACTTCACTTTTTATCAGAACTGAAAGCAGCATTTATCCGCACTTTAAAACTTACAGATGAGCATATTATAGCACCTGATCATTCTCATCTTTTTGCCGCTACCGGTTCTGCCATGAACTATAAAGAGGAAATCTCTTTCCCTGTAGAAGAGCTGATTGATCGCTTATCCAAAGGTGTAAAGATGGATTTCGAGGTAAAACGTATGGAGCCTCTCTTTGCATCTCAGGAAGAATATGACCAGTTTGCAGCCAGACATGCTGTGCATACTGTCAAAAAAGCCCATCTGGAAGATTACTCCGGCAACTGCTATTTAGGAATTGATTGTGGTTCTACTACCACAAAAACTGCTGTTGTAGGTGAAGACGGAACCTTGCTTTATTCTTTTTACAGCAGCAATAATGGTAACCCTTTAGCTACCACAATAAAATCAATTAAGGAAATATATTCTCTTCTTCCTTCTACTGCGAAAATTGCTTATTCCTGCTCTACCGGATATGGAGAAGCATTGGTTAAAGCAGCTCTGCTGTTAGATGAAGGCGAAGTTGAGACTGTTTCACACTATTATGCTGCTGCATTTTTTGAACCGGACGTAGATTGTATCCTTGATATTGGCGGACAGGATATGAAATGTATCCGTATAAAAAATAATACCGTAGATTCTGTACAATTAAACGAAGCCTGCTCTTCCGGATGTGGTTCTTTTATTGAAACTTTTGCAAAATCACTGAATTATTCTATTCAGGATTTTGCCGAAGCTGCCCTTTTTGCGAAGAATCCTACTGATCTTGGAACCAGATGTACTGTATTTATGAATTCCAATGTAAAACAGGCTCAGAAAGAAGGAGCTACCGTAGATGATATTTCCGCTGGTCTCGCCTATTCTGTAATTAAAAATGCATTATTTAAAGTAATAAAGATTACAGATGCCAAAGATTTCGGTAATAAAGTTGTGGTTCAGGGTGGAACTTTCTATAATGACGCAGTTCTTCGAAGCTTTGAAAAGATTGCAGGCTGTGAAGCTGTCAGACCTGATATTGCCGGAATCATGGGAGCCTTTGGTGCAGCTCTGATTGCAAGGGAACGCTTTAAAAATCAGGAAACTACTATGCTTTCTATTGATAAAATTAATTCTCTGGAATTTTCCACTTCCATGGCAAGATGTAAGGGATGTACAAATAACTGTCTGCTCACGATTAATAAATTTTCCGGCGGAAGACAATATATCACCGGAAATCGTTGTGAAAAAGGAATTGGCAAAGAGAAAAACAAAGAAAATGTTCCAAATCTTTTTGAATATAAACTGAAACGTATTTTTGACTACGAACCATTGACTGATGATAAGGCATTTCGAGGAACGGTAGGTATTCCGCGCGTGCTCAATATGTACGAAAATTTCCCATTCTGGGCTGTGTTCTTTAAAGAACTGGGATACAAAGTCGTACTTTCCCCTCAGTCATCCAGAAAGATTTATGAACTTGGTATTGAGTCCATTCCAAGTGAATCAGAGTGCTACCCTGCAAAATTAGCACATGGACATATTGAATGGCTGATTAAAAATGATATAAAATTTATCTGGTATCCTTGTATTCCTTATGAACGCAATGAAACTCCGGATTCTAATAATCATTATAATTGTCCGATTGTTACCTCTTATCCGGAAAATATTAAAAACAATGTGGAAGAATTGGCACAGCAGCAAATTAAGTTTTTGAATCCATTTATAGCTCTGACCAGCTGTGAGATTGTATCCAACCGTTTAGCCGACATTTTCTCTGAAGAATTCAATATTCCAAGAGATGAGATCCTAAACGCTGCTAAAGCCGCCTGGGAAGAACTGGAACATTCCCGCAGAGATATTGAGTTAAAAGGAGAGGAAACCCTTCGATATATGGAACAGACAGGCCGACGCGGCATCGTTCTGGCAGGACGTCCTTACCATGTAGATCCTGAAATTAACCATGGTATTCCGGAATTAATTAATTCTTATGGTATAGCTGTCCTTACAGAAGATAGTGTATCTCACCTTGCAACTGTGGAACGCCCGTTAATCGTCATGGATCAGTGGATGTACCATTCTAGATTATATCGTGCGGCAAACTTCGTGAAAACAAAGGACAATCTGGATTTAATTCAGCTCACTTCTTTCGGATGCGGGCTTGATGCGGTAACATGCGACTGCGTCAATGATATTTTAAGTAATTCCGGAAAGATATATACTGTATTGAAAATCGATGAAGTAAATAATCTGGGAGCTGCCAGAATCAGAATCCGTTCTCTGCTATCTGCTCTGCGCGTACGGGACGAACAACATATTACCCGTACCATTATGCCTTCCAATATTACAAAGGTAGAATTTACGGAACAGATGAAGCAGGATGGCTATACGATTCTTGTACCTCAGATGACACCAATTCACTTTGATCTTCTTGAGCCTGCTTTAAAGGCCACAGGATTGAATGTTGTTATGCTGCAGTCGGATACAAAGGATCCTGATTACAAAGCTAAATGCAGAAATGCAGTAGATATCGGTTTAAAATATGTAAATAATGATGCCTGTTACCCTTCCCTGATTGTTGTTGGTATGATGATGGAAGCTGTTTTATCCGGTAAATATGATGTCAACAAACTGGCGATTATTATGACTCAGACTGGTGGTGGATGTCGAGCATCCAATTACGTTGGTTTTATTCGCCGTGCGTTGAAAAAAGCCGGTTACCCACAGATTCCTGTTATATCCTTAAGCATACAGGGACTGGAATCTAACAGCGGATTTAAGATTACACCTCTTCTGATGGTAAAAGGTCTTCAGGCAGTCATGTATGGAGATGTGTTTATGAGATGCCTCTATCGCATGCGTCCTTATGAAATAGAAAAAGGCAGTGCAGATGCTCTCCACGAAAAATGGAAAAAAATCTGTATTGAACAATTGGAAAAACCCGGATATCATATGGGTGAGTTCAGAAAAAATCTGACACATATCATTGAGGAGTTCGATCAACTCCCAATTCACGAAGATATGAAGAAACCAAGAGTCGGTATTGTAGGTGAAATTCTTGTAAAATTCCTTCCATCTGCCAATAATTATCTTGTAGAGCTTTTGGAAGCTGAGGGTGCGGAAGCTGTGATGCCGGATCTGTTAGACTTCTTCTACTACAGCTTCTATAACAGTAATTTCAAGGCGGATTATCTTGGCATGAGCAAAAAGACAAAGCATATGGCCAATATCGGTATCAAAGCCATAAACTTTATCCGCAGACCTGTGGTAAAAGCCTGTGAGAAGAGTAAACATTTTACACCGCCTTCTGATATCCGTACTTTGGCAGATATGGCTTCTCCAATTGTTTCTCTCGGCAACCAGACTGGTGAAGGATGGTTCCTCACCGGTGAGATGTTAGAACTCATTCATAATGGAGTACCAAATATCGTGTGTGCACAGCCATTTGGATGTCTTCCAAATCATGTAGTTGGAAAAGGCGTCATTAAAAATCTGAGAAATCAGCATCCTGAAGCAAATATTGTGGCTGTTGATTACGATCCGGGTGCAAGTGAAGTAAATCAGTTGAACAGAATTAAATTAATGCTTGCAACCGCAAATAAACAATTAAAAAATGAAGTATAAGAAAGGGTGGGGAATTAATCCCCACCCTTTCTTACATCTTTATCTTTTTATTGCTTTTCTTTTTCTAATGGTTACAATCGCCATTTCTGCCAGAACTGCTGCTGCAATTCCCATCAGAACTACATATAATATAATGTTACTATGGTCTCCTGTACCCACTTTTCCGTCAGCAACTTCATTCTTTCCGTTTTCATTTTTATTATCATCCGTGAGATTTCCATTGCTTCCAGAATTGTTCTGATCATTATTATCAATAATTTCTACATCAGGATTATAAATCTTGATATAAGCCAGATTGATTGCTTTATCATCTGAAGTAATATTCAGAGAAAGTTTTCCGTCTGTTACATCTACTTTTGCTGTGACTTCCTTATTCACTGATACATTTTCAAGTACTTTTTCTCCTTCTGCTGAAACAGTAGGATTTTTTGAACATCCCCATGGATCTGCAAAATAAAGAGCAACTGTATATTCACCATTTGGAAGTTCGAAATCATAATTCAGATTTCGGTCAATACCTGATTCATACTGATTTTTTGTATATCTGTTTGTTGCTGTTTTAGCACTTGTATCATCTGCTGATGCATTTGTTTCACATGGCCATGTATTATCAGTAAATACAGCATTTGTCATAGCTGCAATATTTGTTGCTGTTCCATTTTTCAATGGTGTGGAAACAGTATCTGCAACACCCCACTGATATCCTGTAACAGGGTCTGTACCATACGCCTGATCTGTTACACCGTTATAAATACCGAACAGGTCGCCTTCTGATAATGTCGTCACATCATAGTCACCACAGTTTACAAAATAAGCCAGTGACTTATCTACATTTTCTCTGTTTGCAAGGTCTGCATCCTTTACCATTTTTACTGTGTATGTTGTATTTGTTTCATGATCTTCTGCATAAACAGTATATGTAAGTGTAACAAAATTCTTATTGCTCATATCTACGGTATAAGGAACAGTCTCCTTGACTACAGAACCATTAATTCTCAAATATCCGTATCTGTTTGCCAATGTGGCACTTAAATCTACGCTGCTAGCATCCTTTGGAACTGAAACTGTAAAGGTTGTTCCATCCTGTACTGCTGTTCCAACAGATGGTACTAAATTCAGGCTTGTATCTGTGCTATATGCTTTTGTATTATATACAAATACACATACTCTTGCCGAATCATTTTCATCAGCACTCTCAAATTTTACGTCTACTACATTAAAAGTACCTTCTGAAACTGTTTTTTCATATACTGCACTATCAATGTCTTCTGCTGAAACAGGTATTCTTACTGTATATTCCTCATTCGCACCGTCATAATCAAGTGTTTTCTCATATACAACTTTATTACCTACAGAAATCTTAATCGTCTTTCCATTATCTGCCTTCTTAAATGTCAACTGCAGACAGTTATCCTCACCTTTGGCAGCTTTCATCGTATAAACGAAAGCCCCACCTGCTTTTGCATATCTTGTTGTTTCTGATACATTGCCGACAGAGCCGTTTCCTGATTCCTGCATCTCATGCAATTCATCATCTTCATACTGTCCATATGCCGGCTGCACTGTATCAAGAAGTGCCTGATTAAATCTGTCAGTTGCTTTATCCTGTATATACTTTGTGGCATTGATAGCACCTGTATTGGATATGTAATTAAAATAAATACCATATCTTTCTGTATGCTGGCTGTAATGTGGTACAAAAGTAAGATTTGCATCTGTATTTTCCAGTGTCCACTCTAATTTGCCTTCTGTCTTTACAAGATTATCGTTAATGTTTTTCATAAAGTCAGCTACTGTGCCATTTGTTACTGAAACAGTTTCTGTTCCATCACTGATATATTTTTCTTCAATCAGCTTTGAAGCAGGAATGGATACATTTACACCTGTCGTTGTTGTTTTCATATCTGTACTTCCCAGCTTTGCACTAAGTACAACCGGGCCATACTTAAACGCATATACACTCTCTCCGTCAGGAAGATTATATGCTTTCATTTCCATTGGAAGTTTTACTGTGATAACATCATTGTTTTTCAACCCCTCAACAATTGCATATCCAGATTCTTTTGCAACTGAAACAGCCTGACCGTTTACTAATACAGTTGCATCAGCTGCCAGCCATTTCGGAAGTCTGAAAGCGACCTTTGAAGAGATATTTTCTGTTCCATCCAGTGTATTGACAGTAAATGAAACCGTATCACTGTTTGGAATATCGGCAATCTGTGTAATTTTCAGATTCTTTACCCCATCAGTTAAAACTGAGCTGAAATACTGGCTTACAATCACCATATCGCTTGTCTTGAAATAAATGGCATTTCCAAGTTTTGTGAAGTTTTCCATACCACTTCCTGTACAGCACCAGAAATTTCCTGTCTCAGAACCATAAACTTTAAAATATCCTGAAGCCATTGGCTGGAAATAGGTAGTCATACCTGTATCCGGATTCTGTGAAGAAAGAATTGTATTATAAAATGCATTTTCATAGTAATCAGAATACTTGGAATTACCTGTTATCATATATAATGCCTTTGCAAGCTTTAACATGTTATATGCATTACATGTCTCACAGTTGCAATTTGTTCTTTCCTTATCCAGAATATTATCTTCACCGAAATGTTCCCATTCACTGTTATCACCAGTGATATAAGTATGGTTTTCAATAACCATGTCGAAGAAATTCTCTGCGTACTCAAGATACTTGGTAGAATCCACAACTTCTCCATTAATTGTCTTTCCGTTTGTGGTTACGTAACGATTTAATGCTCCTAAAAATTTTGGAATCGTTGTATTTGCATGTTTTCCATTTAAAACATTTGCAGAGCCTGCATTGACTGCTTCGAATAAGGAATCCTGATCGAATTTATGTGCTGCGACTGCATACTTATCATTATTTGTCACCGCATATAATTCATACAGGCAGTCATTCATTCCGCCATACTCAATATTCAGTACTCTTGTCTGAGTAGCTGCATCCCACTTTGACGTTCTGTTATATACCCAGTCTCCTAAGCCTTCTGCAACTTCCAGTGCCTTTTCATTTCCTGTATATTTATATGTATCGATAAGACCTGCAAGAATCTTATGCATCGTGTACCAAGGCACCCACGCCTGTGTAGTAATATTTGTAAGGCCTTTTTCTACGTTGTCGAACTGCTTTTCTACGTTGTTTTTGTCTACTAAGGTTGCTCCAAAGATATATCCGGTACCCAGTGCATCCTGACACTCTGCAAGTCCGTCAATAATGCCATTCAGCTTTGTTTGAAGCTGTGCTTTTCTTTCATCAGTATCGGGAAGTGTTGCTACAGCCTGTGCCATCGCCGTCAGATAATGACCCATGGTATGTCCACCAATCAGTGTATTTTCCCATCCATCATATCTCGTTGCGCCATTCATACTAAGTCCGGCTGTCTCCCTGAATCCGGCCAATAATCTGTCACTGCTTAAAGACAGGAGATATTCAATATCCTTATCTTCCGCATTTGTAAGATATGCATCTGTCACATCTACATTACTCAAATCATATGATGACAGATTTCCGATATAATCAGATTCGTCATCCACATTATTCTCAAATGATAACTGGAGTACTTTTGTATCTGCAAAGTTTTCATCTTTTGCGAAAACATCTAAGGTGCTCCAGTCAACCGACTGTAAAGTTAATGCTGCAGCCATCAATAATGCTGTACCAGACATTATCTTCTTCTTTTTCATCTTCATCTCTCCTTTTTAATATGCTATACAACCATACTTTTTTGCATGTTGTACATTTTTCTTCTAACAATTTAAATATTATCATATATTTTCACAAAATATAATATCAAAAGGTATGAATAAGTGTAAAAAGGTCAGATTATTATTTAATCTGACCTTTCTCTAAATATTCTCAATCTGCCAGTCTATTGGCTGAATTCCATTTTTTTCTAAAAAATCATTTGCCATACTGAAATGTCTGCATCCAAAAAATCCCCGATACGCAGATAAAGGACTTGGATGGGGCGCTTTTAAAAGCAAATGTTTGGGATTATTGACGGAAGCTGCTTTATTCTGTGCCGGTCTTCCCCATAACATATATACAATCGGCCTATCCTGATTGTTAACTGCCTGTATCACCGCATCTGTAAATTTTTCCCATCCGATTCCCTGATGGGAATTAGCCTGATGTGCACGGACCGTTAATACTGAATTTAGCATTAACACTCCTTGTTTTGCCCATTTTTCCAAACATCCATTGTTTGGTATATAACATCCTAAATCATCATGCAGCTCTTTATAGATATTGACAAGGGAAGGCGGAATCTCTACATTCTGTTTTACAGAAAAACAAAGTCCATGTGCCTGTCCCACATTATGGTATGGGTCCTGTCCTATAATAACAACCTTCACTTCCGACAAAGGAGTGAAATGAAAAGCATTAAAAATATCTTCTGCTGGTGGAAACACCTGTGTACTTTCATACTCCTGCTTGACCTTAGCATATAAAGCTGCATAGTATGGTTTCTTAAATTCGTCCCGAATCGCCGGAAGCCAATCGTTATCTATTCCTGACATAACCTGACTGCCACTCCTTTTTTCTGAAGATATTTTTTTACTTCATTAATCTCCAGTTCTTTGTAATGAAACAGAGAAGCTGCCAAAGCTGCATCTGCTCTGCCTTCCGTCAATGCATCATAAAAATGTTCCTTCGTTCCGGCTCCACCCGATGCAATCACCGGAATCGTAACATTTCGGGCAATTGTCTGCGTAAGTTCAATATCGTATCCGGCTTTTGTACCATCGCAATCCATACTGGTCAGCAATATTTCTCCTGCTCCCAGTTTATTTACTCTGATTGCCCATTCCACTGCATCGATTCCCGTATCAATCCTTCCTCCGTTTTTATAAATATTCCATCCTCCGTCAGCTCTTCTTTTAGCATCAATAGCTACTACCACACACTGGCTGCCAAATTTATCTGCAGCTTCTGCTACCAGATTCGGATTATTTATCGCTGCTGAATTCACAGAAATCTTATCTGCTCCTTCCCTCAGAAGCTCTTTAAAATCGTCAACTGTACGAATCCCTCCCCCTACAGTAAATGGAATAAAGACATTTTCAGCAACCCGCCTTACCATATCCACTACCGTTTTTCTCGCATCACTGGATGCCGTAATATCAAGAAATACCAGTTCATCTGCACCTGCTGCATCATATGCTTTAGCTACTTCTACAGGATCTCCCGCATCTTTTAAGTTCACAAAATTGATTCCCTTTACTACTCGGTTATTGTTCACATCCAGACAAGGAATAATTCTTTTTGTATGCATCGTTTATTCTCTCCTTTTCTACAAAGCTGCAAAATTTCTTAAAATGTTCAGACCAACTTCCCCGCTTTTTTCCGGATGAAACTGACATGCAAATACATTATCCTTCTCAACAGAGGCATGAATATGTGTACTATACTCAATCGTAGCCTTTACGATTTCTTCCTCTTTCGCTTTGAGATAATACGAGTGTACAAAATACACAAAAGATTTATCTTTGATTCCCTGAAACAATCTTCCGTTATTCTGTAAATCTAACGAATTCCATGCAATATTTGGTATCTTCAATCCTTCCTTATCCGGTATTCTCAAAATCTCACCATCCAGAATACCCAGACCACTTACTCCCATACTCTCATCACTTCTTTGAAACAGGAGCTGTAATCCAAGACAAATCCCAAGAAATGGTTTCTTTTGATCTACAACATCATATATGGTATTGACAAGATTATAGTTTTTTAATTTTCCCATAGCATCGCCAAAGCTTCCTACCCCTGGCAATACTACTTTATCAGCAGCAAGGATTTCATCTCTGTCTCTAGATATTACTGCTTCTTCCCCAATATAGTTTAATGCCTTCTCAACACTTCTCAAATTTCCTGCGTCGTAATCAATTATTGCTATCATCTGCTTCTAAGTCCCTTTCTTTTGCTTCTGCCGCGATTGTTGCAACCTGATAAGAATACTCTTTTCCTTTTCCTAACAGATTAATCTCTCTGGCCTGACTTTCATTTAACTGGTATACATCATTTAACTCAGTAGTAATCCAGCCAAGCACGAGATTCATATCGTCGTAACACTTATACTTATCTCTTCCCTCATCTTTATACTTATCAAACATTCTCACACCATTTAGCAATGAATCCAGCGCATCTTCATAATATCCCAGTTGTACAAGGCTTTGATAGGACTGATAATTCCGATATACATTCATTACAAGTTTTACCTGATGAAAGAAATACTGGTCATCTTTTTTTATATCCAGATCCATCAGTTCCTCGTATGCTTTTTCGTAATTCTGATTCACATAATAGCTTGTTGCATTGCTGATTCCATTTTGGTACTGATAGTATTTTCCACCAAAAACAACACTGCATATAATCAATATGCAAATGGATATCATAAAAATCAAAAACGGAACAGAAATAGAAATAATTTCATCCGGTTCTTTCGGCTCCCTGATTTTTTTTGGTCGTTTTTCCTTCTGTTTTTGAGGTTTCTTTTTCTTCTTATCCTTTTTAGGTTTCTTCTCTTTTTTCTCTTTTTTCTTTTTTTCTTTTTTTGATTTTTTCTTGTCAATTTCCTCTATATCCGCCAAATCAGGAATATCGTTAAGGAAATCTTCTTCATTTAGCATATCTGCCGGTGGTACCTCTTCTGCCGGTGGAGCAGTTGTTTCATCCATCGGCTGATTCTCCATTAAATCCAGTGCAATATCAATAGCTGCATCATTTTGTACTTTTTTTTGAAACAGGCTTTTCCGTTTCTTTTCTTTCTTTTCTTTTTTCTCTTTCTTTTTTTTCTTTTTTCCCGTCTCGTTTTCTAATTCATGGATTTCCTGATTGTTTTCGTTTTCTGCCTCTGGTTCCACTCCCAGAATATCATACAATCCCTGCATATCCTCTTCTAACACATCTTCCGGCTGCTCTTCTGATTCTTCTACTGATTGTTCTTCTGTTGGTTCTTCCTCTTTTGGTTTCACATCTTCGGCAAAATCAACAACTTCCGGCGGAACATCCCTATATTCTCCGTCCTCATCATCCTTAAATTTTTCAAACATATCTTTTGCAAAATTTTCCGGTTGCACAATACTTTCCTGTTTTTTCTGTTCTACCCACTCTTTTTCTACTGCATCAAAGAACTCTTCATCAAGATTTGAAGCATTTGCTAATTCTGTATCAAATATATCATTCTGTCCACTGTTACCAGCATCACCACCACTGATTACAGAATTTAATAACTGATCCAGATAATCTTCTTCTGTTGTATTATTCTGCTTCGCCATCTTTTTCCTCCCTGTTTCATCTTAAAACTTCCACTATTTTATCAGTTCTGCAAGGAAGTCTCTGCTATCCTGCCGGATAGATACCGACTTGTCCGCGATCTCCTTTGCAGCCTGTGGCATATCTTTATTAACTCTTATAAATTTTGCTTTATGATTCAATACCGCTATTTTTTCAAAAGGCCATCTTATAACCGTAGGATAGCGGAAACCGACACCCAACTCCAGAATACATATTTTTTTATTCAATGTTCCCTGAAGCCACATGGTATAACGTTTCCAATCATCCATATACCCTTTTTCCAAATAATGCTCTCTTGTCACGAGATTACTCTGCATAAACGCATGACAATGCTCACAGACCGGAACATGTTCATGAATAAACTCTTCGGAAAATCCTTCTTTAAAACAATCCGTTATTTCTTTTCTGAATTTTTCGCTATCTATGACTTCATCTGTACATCCCTTGCTACATTGCAATAAATATCTTGTACCACATGGTTTCACGATTCTATCCTGTTTCAGATCAGATACCGTAATCACATCATCTGAACAGATAGTCACAATATAATAATTCTTATTTTCAAGTAATTCCTGCAATTCGTGATACGACTTCAGTCTGCTTCGTATATCCGGATTATCTTTTTTTTCTAACTCTTCCAGATAAAGACTGTCCATAACAAATTCCATTTCTTCTCTTTCGAGTGTTTCTAATTCTGTCCTTTTTACCAGTTCTGAAGGATCAATGGAAAATTCCTCGCCGATTCCGACCAGAACCATATCCGCCTCTTCAATTATGTTTTTTATCTCTGTCAATGAATCCAACGTTATACCTCCAGTCGCTCACGTTTCTCATGTGCATAATACAATACAATGGGGATACACAAGAAGGCATCCCCATATTTTCTCTTTTTCTTACTTATGTAACAGCTTATCTACTACTTCTACTAACTGGCCAATCTCCGGTTTTGAAAGCTGATAATCAGCCCCAAGAGCTTTTCCCTTTGCACGCATCTCGTCATTCACCAAGGAGGAAAAAATCACTACCGGGATATCTTTCAGTTCATCATCTGTTTTGACCAGTTTTGTCAGTCTGTGTCCGTCCATCATCGGCATCTCAATATCTGTAATAATGCAGCTTACTTTCTGCTTCACTACACCATCTTTTTTATATTTTTCAAGAATATTCCATGCTTCCTGACCATTCTCTGTCTGAATCAGATTCGTATATCCCGCTTTCTTTAAGGAATCACGAATCAGCTGGCTCAACAAATGGGAATCTTCAGCCATCAAGATCGGTTCATCACAACGCTCTCTTGCTCCAAGGAGATTAATATCCGATACTTTCAATCCTGTCTCCGGACTGATATCTGTCACTATTTTTTCAAAATCAAGAATAATGATTAATTTACCTTCAACTTTAATAATACCTGTTGCAACACTTGTCTCAGCAGTATTCAATGTTGCTTCCGGCTTGATAATATCTGACCATGAAACTCTGTGGATTCCCTCAACTGTCTGTACATGAAATGCAATATCAAGTTTATTAAAATTTGTGATAATCATCATATCATTTTTTACAGAATCTGATGTCTTTAAATTCAACTGTTTTGCCAGACTGATAACTGTAATAATTCTATCTCTCGGCATAAAGATTCCTTCGATACTCGGATGAGTATTCGGAACCGGTGTCACATCCTGATATGCAATAATTTCACGAACCTTTGCCACATTAATACCATAATGATTATTTCCTATGGTAAATTCAAGAACCTCAAGTTCATTTGTGCCATTCTCCAATAAAATATTTGTTTCCATAAATCTGCCTCCTTATCTAATGACAACAGTCCCCTGCTTATCATTATATGTAATATTCAGTTTTACTGAAGTAATACTATTTGCATCATTTTCATTAATCTGGAAAACGAGTACCAGATCCTGACTACCTCCTGCCGGAATGATACCCTCATATGTATTAAATGCATCAAGCAATGCTGTTACCTGAGCATTCATCTTTACATTGTCATTCACAACGCCTTTATATGTAGCACCCGAATCCATAAAATTAACTGACACATCATTCCCTGCTGTATTAACTATGTGAAATTTTGTCACTAACAATTTACATCCCTTGACAGCCACCATGCTCATTCCAAGATTCTGACCATCAGACGGATAGGAATCCAGCACTTCACACCCTGCTGCCTGAATATCAAGACCTGCTAATCCGAAAATGTCATTCATCGTAGTGACTAATGCTTCTTCCTGGACTGTCGTCTGTCCAGCCTCACCGGAACTTTGCTCTGCCTGTACAGAAGTAGTCTCTTCTTCCGTTTCAATCTCCACACTGACCATTCTATCAATATTGTTCTTGTCATGTTTCAGAACAGCATTTGCCGCATAATCCACGCAAAGATTTTTTTCTTCTTCTGTCAGTTCCATCATTTCCAGCTTGGCACATCCCACTGAAAAAAAAGCAAGCATAGATGCAAATCCTGCACAAAGACATCTGTTGATTCGTTTCTTATTCATAAGTACACACCTTTTGTCTTTCCACTCGTTACTTCTCAATTAATATAAATATTTTATCATTATTTTCAGAATACTTCAACATTAATTTTCGGCTTTTTCGACTTCAAACCAAAAATTCACCCCATCTTCCATGTTTGCCACTCCGCATTGCATATTTAAGGAATCCATGATTGCTTTTACGATAGATAATCCTATTCCACTGCCTCCATATTCTCTTGTCCGGGCTTTGTCTGCCTTATAGAATTTAATCCATACTTTTTCCAAATCATCCTCTGCAATTCTGTTTCCGGAATTAAATACATTTACCCGTACTATCTGCTCCTTATCTTCCAGGCTGATAATGATTTTCTTTTCATAATCCAGATGATTAATGGCATTACTGATATAATTTGTAATCACTTCTTCTATCTGAAATTCATCCGACCAGACGTAAATACTTCTCTGATTATCAAAAAAAACTTCTGCACCTTTTTCCTGAAGAAGAATATTTGCTTTATTAAGCACCTGATCAATCACTGCGATGATATCAAAACGCTCCATTTCTACATAATTGTTGCCAAATTCTATCTGATTTAAAGTGAGTAGCTTCTGCACCATCCGATTCATCTTTGCAGACTCATCAATGATTACATCGCAATAAAACTCCCTGCTTTCTTCATCATCATTAATACTTTCTTTTAATCCTTCTGCATATCCCTGAATCAATGCAATAGGTGTCTTTAATTCATGAGATACATTAGACAGAAATTCTTTTCTCATCTCGTCTATTTCCGTCTTCTTTCTGATGTCTGTCTCCAGCTTCACATTGGCACTTTTTAATTCAGATATAGTACTCTCCAGAGTTTCAGAAAGATGATTCATATTTTTTCCAAGAGTTGCAATTTCATCATTTCCTTTTACCTTATATTTTGCATTAAAGTCCAGTTTTGACATTCTTTGTGAAATGTCAGCCAGCTGCAAAATCGGCTTTGTAAAACTAATTGAGAACAGCATCATGACTGCAATACCAATCAGCACAATCACCAGACCTGCATTGAGATAAAATTCATTGGCCATATCTACAGCTTCTGTTATACTTTCCAGGGAACTCCTCATGATAAAAAAATTTTTTCCATTTCCTATCTGTCCACACATTTCAATATAATCCCGGTCACTCTCTGCATTATGTATTTTCTGAACTACATAATCCTCTTCGTTCATGATAATCGTTCCGCCGATTTCATTATTATCAAACAAAATATCTTTCAACCTCGAAAAAAGATTCTCTCCCGTAATACCAAATCCGGAATTGAATAATACATTTAATTCTGAATCCACTACAAGAACGGAAATCCCTTCCGATTCAAACCGGTATGCCAGATTCATCTTATCATTCCAGTTCATGCTGCCATTCTCCGTATTCAGCATTTCATCCATTTCTTTATATGCACTTGTCAGATCTTTTGTCTTATTTTCTACATAATAAGATTCCAGAAATGTCCTGTTGATAATCCAACTTGCCAAAACAGAAATTGTAGTAAAGCTTACTAATATTATGACAAGTCTCGTTCTGATTGACTGCAACATGCCTATCTTCATCTCTCATTCTCTCCTATTTAGAAAAGGAGACTGAAAAGTCCCCTTACTCATCAATCTCCAGCTTGTACCCCATACCCCAGATGGTTTTTATATAGTCCGCGTCTTTTGTCAGCTTTGCACGAAGCTTCTTGACATGGGTGTCTATAGTTCTCGCATCACCGAAATAGTCATAATTCCAAACATTATTTAAAATCTGCTCTCTGGACAATGCAATGTTTTTATTCTCTAAAAAATATACGAGCAGTTCAAATTCTTTAAAACTGAGCTCAACTTCTTTTCCATTGACCTTTACAATATGTGCAACTTTATTTACCTCAATACAGCCAGCCTTGATAATGCCACTTTCATCGCCCTTACCTGATCTTCTGAGCAGTGCATCAACCCGGGCCACAAGAATTTTAGGACTGAAAGGTTTTGAAACATACTCGTCTGCACCGCACTCAAATCCAGTCAGTTCATCTTCCTCCGAAGATTTTGCTGTAAGCATAATAATAGGAACGCGGGAGTATTTTCTGATTTCCCGACATACCTGCCATCCATTCATTTTGGGCATCATCACATCCAGAATCACCAGAGAAATATCTTTATCCTTAAAGAAAAGATCAATTGCTTCTTCACCATCTCCTGCTTCGATTACTTTATAATCTTTTTTTACAAGAAAATCTTTCACTAATTTTCTCATTCTTGGTTCATCATCTACCACAAGTACTTTTAAGTCGGCCATGTGAACACCTCCATTTACTTATTCTGCAGTCTGATTTTTCTCCAATTCCTGTTCCCGTAATGAGATTTCTTCTTCCCATTTTGCAAGATTATCTTCTTTTTCTGTATATTCTGCATCTATCCGATTCTTATAATTTATAATATTAAGATTATGACTATTATTGGATATAAAAATAAACAGAACTAAAATGATAAGAAGTATAACATTCAGAATAACCATATTAATAAAACGATTTCTATATGGTGATGTTTTGTCTGCTGCCCGTTTGATTCCCGAAAAATCGAACCTGACCTTTTTTCCTTTTTTTTCTGATTCCCATACAGGGATAGGTGCAATCTGACTGTTGTCAATTTCTTTACTTTCCTCCAGATACTGTTGCAGTTCTTTCAGAAAATCATATCCTACCGGAGTTTTGAATAATCTTTTTTCTATAACTGTATGATATATTTTCCAGACATTCTGAGGATTGGAATAATTTGTTCTCTTTTTCAGATATTCAATCCCCTCCAGTTCATTTTTTGCATTTTTCAGACTTTCCTCGTTCTCAAAACAATATCCGTTGATTACATTTTTTTCATTTTTCATATGCTGCTCCATTCGAAACTATTCTATCACAAAAGCCTATCCGACTCAAGAAATACACAGAATGTTCATTATTTTTCGTATTCCATCCGCTTCATTCTGAAAAAAAGAAGAAGCAGGCTATATAAAAACAATATATGCCCTGTGAACATCCGATACTCCGCCAGCAAAAGTCTGCTATATTCCTCCGCTGGTATTTCCCTGACTCTTTCTCCAAGATTAATCAGATAATAAACACCGTCCGTATACTCTCCCCCACCATTTCTTAAAATATAACAATTATACACAACATTAAAGCAAACATACACAGTAACTACTGCAAAAATAATAAACTCATTGGTAAGCAGAACTTTCTTCGTCTGAATATACGGATTCTTAATATATTTATCCCGGACAATACGCATAATAGCCAACACTGCAAGCACAAGTGCCGGAATCCATGTGAGCCATCCGAAAAAATATAAATAATTGGTAAAATAGCCTGCCCCATGAAGGAATACTGCTATTACAAAAAACACAGCCGTGATAATATATATTTTTTTGTCTTGATTCATTTTTAACACCTTCCACAGTTTTTGCAGGGAATACAGCCTTTTGTTACCTTTTCAGGCTGATATTTTCCATACATGAGTGTAATTTCTTTTTTCTTAAAAACTTCATTTTTTACATGAGAAGATATCGAAACATATTCTTCATGATTTTCAGTAAAAAATTTTATTTCTACCGGATATTGTATTATTTTCCCCGGTTCCATACAGCTTTGTATGAAAAGAGGGAGAAACCTCTCTGATTCCCCCTTTTTCTTTAATAATCCGCTATCTGTAAAAATATCTGTAAGGAATTGAACTTCCACATATTCTTCCATCGTAACGATACGTTCTAAAGACTCTTTTTGATTAGCATATTTCTTCAATTTGACCTACCCTATAAGTTGGTACGAACCAGACGCGGTTTATAACCCATTTTGTCTAACGTATCAACAATCTGTTTTTTATGTTCTTCACCGAATGCTTCCATTGTAATTCTAAGTTCAACTTCCGTATTTCTGTTAATGCTGACAAACTGATTATGATCCAGTTTCACCACATTTCCCTTTTCTGCAGCTATAATTCCGGCTACCTTTTCAAGCTGTCCCGGCTTATCAGGAAGCAAAACGGATACTGTAAAGATTCTTCCTCTCTGAATCAATCCATGCTGAAGAATAGATGACATGGTGATAATATCCATATTTCCACCACTGATAATAGAAACCACTTTCTTGTCCCTGCATTGCAGATGTTTTAATGCCGCAATTGTAAGAAGTCCGGAACCCTCACATACCAACTTGTGATTTTCAACCATATCAAGGAATACACCAATCAGCTCATCATCCGCAACAGTAATGATTTCATCAATATTTTTCTGAATATACGGGAAGATCAGTGAACCAGGTGTTTTGACTGCTGTACCGTCTGCAATCGTGTTTGCGCTTGATAAGGTCTGGATCTGACCAGCCTCAAGAGAAGCCTTCATACAGGCTGCATTTTCCGGTTCCACACCAATCACTCTGATATTTGGATTAATCAGTTTTGCCAGTGTACTAACACCTGCAGCCAGTCCGCCACCTCCTATTGGAACAAGAATATAATCTACTGTCGGAAGCTCTTTGATAATCTCCATAGCCACAGAGCCCTGTCCTGTTGCTACCTCCAGATCATCAAAAGGATGTACAAAGGTATATCCATGCTCGTCAGCTAACTCCAGTGCTTTTGCACAGGCATCATCATATACATCTCCATAAAGTACAACATCCGCACCATAACTTTTTGTTCTGTTTACTTTAATCAATGGAGTTCCTGTAGGCATTACAATAGTGGCCTTCACACCGTATAACTTTGCCGCATTGGCAACACCCTGTGCATGATTTCCCGCCGATGCAGTAATCAGACCTTTCTTTCTCTCTTCCTCCGTAAGCTGACTTGTCTTATAATATGCACCTCTTACCTTATATGCTCCGGTTGCCTGAAGATTTTCAGGTTTCAGATATACTTTATTTCCTACCTGTTTGCTGAAAAAGTCGCTATAAATAAGATTGGTCGGTAATGTTACCTTTTTTACTATTTCCGCTGCTTCTTCGAATTTTTCCAATGTAAGCTCTGTCATCATTTCTATGATCCTTCTTTCCTTCATTCGTTTTACTTAATCTTCATCTACCTGAAATAATGCATTTACAAATTCATCTGCATCAAATTTCTGCAAATCATCGATGTGTTCACCTACACCAATATATTTCACAGGAATTCCAAGTTCTGACTGAATCGCAATAGCAATACCACCCTTTGCAGTTCCATCCAGTTTTGTAAGGATAATACCTGTCACATTTGTGACCTCCATAAACTGCTTTGCCTGTACAAGAGCATTTTGTCCTGTCGTTCCATCTAAAACAACAAGATTTTCCCTATAAGCATCACTATATTCCTTTTCGATGATTCTGTCAATTTTTTTCAATTCTTCCATAAGATTTTTTTTGTTGTGCAGACGTCCTGCCGTATCACAAATCAATACATCTGCGTTTCTCGCCTTTGCCGCCTGTACTGCATCATATACTACCGCAGCAGGGTCAGAACCTTCCTTCTGTGCAATAATATCAACTCCGGCACGCTCTGACCATTCCGTCAGCTGTTCAATGGCAGCCGCACGAAAAGTATCTGCTGCAGCCATAATTACTTTTCTGCCTTTTGCCTTCATCTGTCCGGAAAGCTTGCCTACCGAAGTAGTCTTTCCAACACCGTTGACACCAATCACAAGTACCACAGATTTCTTATCTTCAAAATCATATGCATTTTCTCCGATTTCCATCTGTGCTTTAATGCTTTCTATCAGAAGTTTTTTACATTCAATCGGATCTTTTATCTTATTTTCTTTTACTTTTGCTTTCAATGATTCGATAATTTTCTGAGTCGTTTTGATTCCTATATCACCCATAATCAGGGTTTCTTCTATCTCCTCATAAAAATCATCATCTATGCTGGAAAAGCCACTAAAAATACTGTCGATTCCTGACACAATATTATCTCTTGTCTTTGTAAGCCCTTTCACAAGCTTACTAAAAAAACCTTTCTTTTCCTCGCCCATATCTTACCTCCATTCTATTACTTGACACTGGATGCTTTTTCATTTTTTTCCAGTTCTTCCTCAATGAGATTAACTGAAACTAAGGTAGAAATACCTTTCTCCTGCATTGTAATACCATACAGCCGGTCTGCGGCATTCATTGTTCCTCGTCTATGTGTAATCACAATAAACTGTGTATGATCTGTCAGCTTATGCAGATATTGTGCATAACGATCTACATTGGAATCATCCAATGCAGCTTCAATTTCATCCAGCAGACAAAATGGTGACGGTTTCAGATTCTGTATAGCAAACAAAAGTGCTATCGCTGTCAATGCCTTTTCTCCACCGGAAAGCTGCATCATATTCTGAAGTTTTTTGCCAGGCGGCTGGGAAATAATGGTAATTTCAGCTTCTA
This sequence comes from Lachnospiraceae bacterium, assembly GCA_034172985.1. Classification (GTDB taxonomy): domain Bacteria; phylum Bacillota; class Clostridia; order Lachnospirales; family Lachnospiraceae; genus CAG-303. The sequence goes on along the minus strand of JAXFDY010000101.1, from coordinate 8,436 downwards.
AGATGTCATCTGTATCACTTAATTCAATACTTCCCTTTCCTCCGCCAAAGAGTATCTTAAATACCTTATCAAACTCTCTCCTGATATCTGCGAATTTTTCGTTAAACTGATTTCTCATACCGGTATCCAGCTCTGTTATGATATTTTCCAGATTTTCTGCTGCAATGACTAAATCATCGTGCTGTGCTTTCAGGAATGTATACCGTTCAGAAACCTCTTTATATTCTTCAATCGCATTTACATTAACCGGACCGAGTGCACGAATAGACGATTTCAATGAAGCTGTCTCTTTTTTCAGCTCTGCAAGGTTCGAAAAATCTTCATTTCGCAAACTCTTTGCCTGTCCATAAGTAATCTCGTATTCCTCCCACATATAATTGATCTGCTTTTCTTTCGTTTCTTCCAGTTTTTCTTCCTGACCTGTTAATCGATAAATTTCTTTATCCAGTTCTGTAATGTGACTGGTCAGTTCCTCCCGCTTGGCAAAGAATTCTTTATGATCTCTAGACTGTTCATCCCTCTGATTTTGAACTTCTTCAATCTCTTTTCCTAACCTTGATGCGGTAGTTTCTGCCTCTTCCACAGCTTTTCTAATCTTCGTAATCTGACTTTCTTTCTCTGCGGAAGCCGCCTTTGCCTCTTCTCTGGAAGATAAGATTGTGCCCTTTTCGTCCAAAAGCTTCTGACATTCGTTTTCGATTCGCTCTATGTTTTCCTCCACAAATCCTAACTGCTGCTTCAGACCGGAAAGATTCAGCTTCAGTTCTTCGTTTTTCTTTAATTCTACTGCCTCTTTTTCTCTCTCCTGTTCCAACTGCAGATTCAATGCCTCGATTTCTTCTTCTATCTGACGGTTTTTTGTTTCCCAATGATTTAATTCTTCGTTCAGCGTATCATGATTATTTTTAATATCTGTAATCTGCTCTGCAATATCACTTGTTTCTTTCGTAAATCCACGATAACTGTCTGCCAGCTCCTGCTTCTTTTCATCCGCCTTATTTAAATTCATTTTTACGGTGTTCTGAATCAGATACTGTTCACTTAAAATGGTATTAATTTTATTTAATTCTGTACGTTTTTCTGCAATTTCACTCTCATTCATCTCGATTTGAGAAGAAATAGACTGTGACTTTGCTTTTAATTCCGTAACTTTTTTCTCCAGTTCCTCAATCTCTCTTCGTCTACCTAAAAGATTACTGTTATTGCGGAATGCACCTCCTGACAGAGAACCTCCGGCATTTAATAATTCTCCCTCTAAAGTAACGATTCTGAGTGTATAATTGAATTTACGTGCCAATGCCAATGCATTATCTATCGTATCTGTCACTACGATTCTTCCCAAAAGATATTTTCCAATATTCTCATATTCTTTATTGATACTGATGAGATCACACGCAAGTCCTATGACACCTTTTTCAGAAAATACCCTTTCATTGTTAAATCCTGTTTTATTTGCAATGCTGTTAAGTGGAAGAAAAGTTGCCCGTCCATACTTATTTTTTTTCAAATATTCAATCGTTTCTTTGGCTGTAATCTCCGTATCTGTAACTACATTCTGAATATTTCCTCCAAGAGCAGTTTCAATAGCAACCTCATATTTTTTTTCTGCTTTTATGATATCCGCAACTACACCGATAATTCCTTTTTTGTGTTCTTTCAATTCCATAATCCGCTTAATACTATTTCCATAGCCTTCATAGCGTTCCGTCATATTGCGCAATGCTTCCAGATTGGAATTAATCTTATGGAACTCTGACAGATTGCTGTTCTGCAGACGTTTATCCTGAGTGAGCTGCTCATTTAAATGATTGATTGCTTCCGTGATTTCCTGCTTTTTCTCTACATTCTCACGGATTTCTCCACTGATTTTTTCCAGCTCAGCTGTAAGCTCATTTACAACCTTTTCCTGTGCCTGATTATCACTCTGGAACTTTAACATCTTTTGATTTATTTCCGCTTTTCTGATATTCACCTGTTCCAGCATGGTATCATAACGCTGAATCTTTGTTTTTACATTTGATTTCTCGTTTAACAGCCTTATAATCTCACTTTTCGCATGCTCGATTTTATCATTCAGCTCCCGGATATTCTGTTCAATCGTCTGATAATGATTGTCCGCCTCTGACTGAACATCCTCTGCATTTTCTGACAGAGTAAGCAGTTCTGCTCTTTTTTTCAATATCCCTTCTTTTTCTTCTTCATGTTCCTTCAGCCGTTCGTCAATCGCCTGAATTCGTTGAATATAATGGCCTTCATCTGCTTTCGAAGAATTAATCTGTTCTAACAGAACCCGGATTTCCCCATCAAATTTTTCTTTTGCAATGTTTGTCCTGTTTAATTCACTCTTTTTCTCATCTATACTATGATTTAATTCCTCAATATATGCTTCAAGCTGTTCATACGTCTTCTTGATTTCTTCCAGAGCACCCTGATTATCCTCCAAATCACTCCGGGCAATATCAAGATTTTTCTCCAATTCTTCCTGCTGTTTATTTATCTGTCCCACTTCCAGAAGGAAAGCGTTGATATCATATATTTTCAGTTGTTCCTTTAACTTTAAATATTCTCTTGCATTTTCTGACTGTCGCTCCAGAGGCTTCACCTGTTTTTCCAGTTCCGAAAGAATATCTGTGACTCTCACAAGGTTTTGTTTTTCGTTTTCCAGTTTTCTGATTGTCTCAGCTTTTCGTCTCTTAAACTTTACAATACCAGCAGCTTCATCAAAAAGTTCTCTTCTCTCTTCCGCTTTTCCACTAAGTATTTTGTCTATCTGTCCCTGTCCGATAATTGAATAGCCTTCTTTACCAATTCCTGTATCATAGAAAAGCTCGTTAATATCCTTTAAACGACATATGGAACCATTGATCATATATTCACTTTCACCGGAGCGAAAAAGTCTTCTGGAAACTACAACTTCTTCATACTCGATTGGAAGCTGATGATCAGTATTGTCAAGGGTGATAGCTACATAAGCATATCCCAGTGGTTTTCTGTTTTCTGTTCCTGCAAAGATGACGTCTTCCATCTTTCCGCCTCGGAGCTGCTTAATTCGCTGTTCACCTAATACCCATCTCACTGCATCGGCTACATTACTCTTTCCACTTCCATTCGGTCCGACAATACCAGTAATTCCGTTATGAAATTCGAACTTTATCTTATTTGCAAAAGATTTAAATCCTTGCACTTCTATACTTTTTAAATACATAAAATCCTCTTATTCGTCATTTTGTTTCAGCTTTAGTATTGCCTCATAGGCTGCCTGCTGCTCTGCACGCTTTTTTGTCTTTCCTTCCCCGGCGCCAATGACGCGGCCCTGAAATATTGCATTCACTTTGAAATGCTTATCATGATCCGGTCCCGCTTCATCTGTCAGTACATATTCGACTCTTTCTTTGAAATCTTTCTGCAGAATTTCCTGAAGAATCGTTTTGCTGTCATAAAACAAATGCTTGTTTTCAATATCATTAAGCACATATTTTTGAACAAAGGCTTTCGAACTCTCATATCCTCCATCCAGATAAATAGCTCCGATTAACGCTTCAAAAGCATCTGAGGTGACAGAATCTCTTTCTCTTCCTCCGGTACGCTCTTCGCCATGACTTAGCAAAAGATAGCTTCCAAGATTAATCTCTCTGGCACATGCAGCCAGAGTAGGTTCACAGACAAGACTTGCGCGCAGTCTTGTCAGTTCTCCCTCAGGCTTATCTTTGTATGTATGGAAAAGTACCTCGCTGGAAGTCAGTTCCAAAACAGCATCTCCCAAAAATTCCAAACGCTCGTTATTATTCATTTTTCCTTTTTTTAAATCATTGGAATAGGAACTGTGTGTCATTGCCAGCTCCAAAAGCTTTTTATCCTGAAAGACATATCCAATGGTCTTCTCTAACTCTTCAAAATTATTTTTCATTATGCCTGCACTTCGTCTTCCTTTTTGATCTTTTCATGAATTTTCTCATTTATTTTCTGTTCTCTGAATGTCAGACACTGTAAAATCGAATTACAGATTTCTGTAGATTTTGAATTGCCATGAGATTTTACAACTAATCCGTTTAAGCCGAGAAGAGGAGCTCCGCCATATTCATTTGACATAAAGGATTTCATGGTACTTTTTAAAGCCGGTTTGATTAACAATGCACCAATCTTACTTCTAAGATTCATCATAAGTCCACTCTTGATTTTCGATAAAAGTGTTTCTCCTAATCCCTCGTACAATTTCAGGATAACATTTCCTACAAATGCATCACACACAATAACATCTGCATCACCACCCGGAATGTCTCTTGCTTCAATACTGCCCACAAAGTTAATATCTGTGCAGGCTTTTAATAATGGATAGGTCTCTTTCACAAGAGCATTTCCCTTTTCTTCTTCCGCACCCACATTAACAATAGCTACCTTTGGATTTTTGATTCCCACTACATTTTCCATATAAATCGAACCCATCTTTGCAAATTGAACAAGATAAGATGATTTTGCATCCATATTGGCTCCTGCGTCAATCAAAAGGGACATTCCTTTTGCTGTAGGAATCAATGGTGCAAGCGGTGCTCTCTCAATTCCTTTGATTCTTCCCACGATAGTCTGTCCACCTACCAGAATTGCACCTGAACTTCCTGCTGATACTACTGCATCTGCTATTCCTTCTTTTACAAGCTTCATCGCAACAACAAGAGAAGAATCTTTTTTCTTCATCACTGCCTTAACCGGTGGTTCCCCAGTTTCAATAATCTCTGTGGCATTGATTACTTCCACTCTGTTTTTCTCATACTCATATTTTGCAAGTTCCGCATTCACTGCCGACTCCACACCTACCAGCTTTATAAAAATCTTTGGATCCCTCTTTAAAGCTTCTACTGCTCCTTTCACAATTTCAGCCGGTGCGTTATCTCCACCCATAGCATCCACTGCAACGATTACTTTTTCTGACATAGTTTTACTTCCTTTCTCCCTAAAACTTTTTCTAATGACAGCTAAACTTTCCAAAATAAATACGCTTTATACATAATTTGCGTATAGACTTTGGAAAATTTGGCTATCACTTTATAATACTAAAAATCAAGGAACAAATCAATTAAATTTTTAAAAGTTTATGAAATATACTATAAGGATTAGGATAAAAAATAAGACCTTGTCTGTCCGGCATACACCTATCAGACAAAGTCTTACTTTTTTATTAGTCCTGAGCGATAATCTCTCTTTTGTTATATGAACCGCAAGCCTTGCATACTCTGTGAGGCATCATTAAAGCACCACACTTACTGCACTTTACAAGGTTAGGAGCTGACATCTTCCAGTTAGCTCTTCTCTTGTCTCTTCTGGCTCTTGATGTTTTATTCTTTGGACAAATAGACATGGATTACACCTCCTTAAAGCTATTAAAGACCTCCATGGCTTTCGCCATTCGTGGGTCAAGTTCTGTGGTATCACAACCACAATTACCATAGTTGAGATTCGTGCCACATCTATTACAAATTCCTTTGCAGTTTTCACTGCACAGAACTTTCATAGGTAAATTCACTAAAATCTCACCATAAACGAATTTTTCGACATCAAGCATCGTTCCATCAATATAATCGATTTCCTCCAATGCTTCTTTTCTGTCTTCTTCTGACTCGCTTAAGTCTACTTCTCTCGAAGTATTGATCTTTATTAGATTGTTTACATCATCCAGACATCTGTCACATGGAATCACCAGTGTAAGCTCAATCTCTGCCGAAATCTCGACTTTCCTGCCATCCACACCTGAAATCTGAAACCTGACCGGTTTCTTATCCAGAATCGGATAGTCATTTAATCTTGTCACAAAATGTTCCATCTCCAGTTCTGCCGAAAGATCTAAAGTCTTATCCACATGGGATAAAAGTTCCGATAAGTCAATTAGCATAAAAACACCTCTCTTCCAATCGCACCTTGACAATTATACACATGGTTCAATTGCTTGTCAACTATTTTTTTACTTTTCTTCTATGAATGTTGGAATTATAAAAGCCGATGAGGATTACCCACCGGCTTTATTCAACAGCAAATATGCAAATTGCTTTATCATTAAATCAATTCAAGAGTTTCCCTTGCAATTCTCAACTCTTCATTTGTAGGAATAACCATGACCTTAACCTTAGAATCAGGAGTAGAAATATATCTGTCTTCCCCTCTCTTCTTATTTTCTTCTAAGTCAATCTTGATACCCATATAACCAAAATATTCCATAGTCATTCTTCTTACTACATCATCGTTTTCCCCAACACCTGCAGTGAATACAATGGCATCAACACCATTTAATGCAGCAATGTAGCTTCCAATATATTTTGCAACCTTGTATGAGAACATTTCAAGTGCCAAAGTACATCTCTCATCTCCAGCATCCATACCATCATTCAAATCTCTGAAATCACTGGATTTTCCGCTGACTGCCAACATACCTGACTGTTTATTCAGAATATTCAGCATCTCATCTACAGTTTTTCCTTCCTTATTTGCAACAAACTGTACAATAGCAGGATCAATATCACCACTTCTTGTTCCCATAGGAAGTCCTTCCAATGGGGTAAGACCCATACTTGTATCAATACATTTACCATTTAATACAGCAGATACAGAAGAACCATTTCCCAGATGGCAAACAATTACTTTTGAATTATTTGGATCTAAGCCTGCAAACTCAATTGCTCTTGCAGATACAAAAGCATGACTTGTACCATGGAAGCCATATCTTCTGATACCATATTTCTCATACCAGTCATAAGGAACTGCATACATATAAGCTTTTGCCGGCATTGTCTGATGGAAAGCAGTATCAAATACAGCTACCTGAGGCTTTCCCGGAAGTGCCTTTTCACAAGCTTCGATACCGATTAAGTTAGCCGGATTATGAAGTGGTCCTAATGGGAAGCAATCTTTAATTACTTTCTTAACATCTTCATCTACCACGATAGATTTGCTATACACCTGTCCACCGTGAAGTACTCTATGTCCTACAGCGCCAATCTCATCTGCGTGTTCAATCACACCATGTTCTGCATCAACTAATGCTTCTAACACTAATTCTACAGCTACCTGATGATCTGGCATAGCTGTTTCTCTTATAAATTTATCTTTTCCCTCCGGCTTATGTGTCAAAACAGAACCTTCCTGTCCGATTCTTTCACAAATACCTTTTGCTAATACTTTCTCATTTTCCATGTTGATTAACTGGTATTTCAATGATGAGCTACCACAGTTAAGAACTAAGATTTTCATAAATTTTTCTCCTTTTAATACTTCTTTTTTAATATTTTTAATTAATCATTCATCTGTGCCTGTACAGCTGTAATAGCCACTACGCCTACAATATCCTTTGCAGAACATCCTCTTGACAAATCATTAACAGGCTTTGCGATACCCTGACACATAGGTCCGTATGCTTCAGCCTTCGCAAGTCTCTGAACAAGCTTATAACCAATGTTACCTGCATCAAGATCAGGGAATATCAACACATTAGCCTGTCCTGCCACTGTACTGCCCGGAGCCTTTGATGCACCTACAGACGGAACCATAGCAGCATCTGCCTGAAGTTCACCATCTATATTTAATTCCGGTGCCATCTCTTTTGCAAGCTTTGTAGCCTCTGCCACTTTATCAATATCTGCATGCTTTGCACTTCCCTTTGTTGAGTGAGATAACATAGCAACCTTAGGTTCTACGCCGACTAATGCTTTAAAGCTCTCTGCTGATGATACTGCAATGGCTGCCAGCTCTTCCGGATTTGGGTTCTGATTTAATCCGCAGTCACCAAACACAAAAGTACCATTCTCACCTAATTCACAATCAGGAACTTCCATAAGGAAGAATGCTGATACAAGTTTTGTTCCCGGCTTTGTCTTAATAATCTGTAATGCCGGTTTTAATGTATTGGCTGTTGAATGACATGCTCCTGAAACCACCCCGTCTGCATCTCCTGCTTTTACCATAATACATGCATAAAACATATACTCATTCATCAAAAGTTCAGTTGCGTTTTCTTTCGTCATTCCTTTTGCTTTTCTCAGTTCCACCAGAAGGTCTATGTACTCTGCTGTCTTAGGATTTGTTGCAGGATTTACAATCGTAGCCTTTGAAATATCCAGTCCCTCACTGTTTTTTGCCACTTCTTCCTCGGTACCGATAATGATCAGATCAGCAATATCTTCACTTAAAATCTCTGCTGCTGCTTCGAATGTTCTTCTATCCATTGATTCCGGAAGAACAATTCTCTTCTTATCTTTTTTTGCCTGTTCTTTGATTTTGTCTATGAATGCCATAGTATAAATCTCCTTTCTGTATATTATTTAATATTTTTCTTAAGTAATACTGTCTGACTTACTCCGCAGTTATGATTATTATATCTCAAATATTTTTTGTATACAAGGAGTATTTATGTTTTTTTTGTATCTTTTACCATACATTTACATGGTCTTTTCT
>JAXFDY010000097.1:0-19067 GCA_034172985.1 Lachnospiraceae bacterium | reverse complement strand
AAACCATGTTTACTGTTGAAATAGGAAATCTTCTTTCGAAGATGTTCGCTGAAAATTTTTAGAATTTTCAGGGATGGTTTATGATTCAGTTTTCAATGTTCTTATTTGTCACCAACCGCAGGTTGATGACCTGCTTGTGCATCAGCACAATTCCTTTTACTATCTGTTACCAGCCGAAGGCTGATAACCTGCTTGCACATCAGTGCAAAACCTTTAATGTTGTCTCTTTTTCAGCGACAGCTTATTTATAATACCACGCTGCTCTTCATTTGTCAACAACTTTTTTAACTTATCACTGGAAATTTTATTTCCATCTCGTGACAGCTCATTTATAATAACATTAACCTTTGAGCTTGTCAACATTTTTTTTCATTTTTTTATCTTTTTCGATTTAAGCAAAAAGATAAAAAAATCATATTGGAAATCTGAGCGGAGAAAGAGGGATTTGAACCCTCGCGCCGGTTGCCCGACCTACACCCTTAGCAGGGGCGCCTCTTCGGCCTCTTGAGTATTTCTCCGAATAAACTGTTTCCAATATGAAACTATCACTTGCGTGACGCAAAATTAATTATATATATTATATCTAATTTTGTCAACCTTTTTTTATTTATTTTTTATTATGAGTCCCACAAATATGAATAAATCCAACTTTTATCCTTCATGAAATACAAACTCAGATATATATATCATATCTTTTTTTTCTACTTGCTCACTCTTATAAGTTTCTTCATCCATCAATCCCGCCATAATCTGTTTTCCTGACTGACACATCTTTTTTTCACATGTTATCATTGTGGACGCTTTTATTTCTGATTTATTTTCATTTTCCTTTATGATAGAAGCACTCGGACAAATTCCCTCTGCATAATCCGTTTCAGATAAAATAGAATCATCCGCTTTCCAGTAAAGAATCAACACCTTATCTTCATCAATTTTTGAACCAGTACGATATCTATAGGTAACTGTATCCTCTGTTTCCTGAATACAATAAATTTGTGACCAGTTATCATCTGAGTTTTCCCGGACAGGATTACTAAATACCCTGTCCTTTGCTTTTATTATTTTACCATCTTGCATGGTAAGTGTAATATTTACCTCTAAAACATAATTTTCTATTTTATAAATATTATCTTTATCTTTTTCATATAGAACTGCTCTCACAGTAGCTGTACTATAAGTATTCCCATCTGCATCATTAGAACTCCATAATACTCTTTCATTTGATTTTGTATATCCGTAATATCCTTTATTAAAATGCTGGTATTCTTTCTGCTCAGAAAATGTATTATCTTTATTTTCTATTGAAAGAGAACCCCCGTCTGTTTCCCAGAAAATATATACATTTTCTTTATCATCGTACTGATAATTTACATAGAGATATCCTTCATCATCCAATTGAATCTCCAATTCAGGAGTTTTTTCTTTCACATAATCCTGTGCCCACTGTAACACCGCAAAAAAAGCAACAGTTGCAACAGTTGCAATCAGTAAAGAATATCCTCCATACTTTAACATGAATCTGTCAATTTTTTTCCAGAGTTCCTTCATCTTCTAATCTCCTTATAAATACAACTATGAGAATGCTTAATATAAGCATTCTCATATATTATTTATTCTTCTTCGTCTTCAGAAATTTCTTCTATAATTTCATCCTCCGCATCAGGAATATCCTCCATCGAATTATTTTCCTGTACTTCCTCTGGCTTTTCCCTTACTTTAGCAATACTTGCAACCACAATATCCTCTTTATTGATATCCATCAGTTTTACACCTGATGTAATTCTGCCCAACATAGAAATACTGTTTACATGCATCTGGATAATAATTCCTTCTGTTGTAATAAGCATAATCTCATTATCTTCATCAACTGCCTTAACACCTACGATATTTCCTGTTTTATCATTGATTCGATAACATTTTACACCTTTACCACCTCTGCGCTGTACGTTAAATTCTGATGTCAGAGTTCTCTTTCCCATCCCATTCGCAGTTACGAAAAGCAATGCATTACCCATACTTTCCAGCTGCATGCCTACCACTTCATCATTCGGGTCCAGATTAATTCCTCTTACGCCAATTGAATTTCTTCCGGTTCTTCTGATATCGCTTGCTTTAAACTTAATACATTGTCCATCCTTTGTTACGATCATGACAATATCATTATTTGTAGCATGTTTTACCTCAATCAGTTCATCATCTTCCCGCAGACATATGGCTTGAATCCCGCGTTTTCTGATATTTCCGTATTCTATCATAGGAGTTTTCTTGACAATACCATTTTTTGTAGCCATAAGAAGAAATGAATTTTCTTTAAATTCACTTACCGGGAACATAGCTGTAACCTTTTCATCCGGTTCCATCTGAATCAGATTTACGATAGCAACTCCTCTTGATGTTCTGCTGGCATCCGGTATTTCATATACTTTGATTTTATATGCTCTTCCCTTATTTGTAATAAACATCAGCTGATGGTGGGTACTGGTCATCATTAATTCAACGATATAATCATCATTGATTGTCTGCATTCCCTTTATTCCCTTTCCACCACGGTTCTGGGACTTAAAGTTGTCTACTGTCATTCTTTTAATATAACCAAGTTTTGTCATGGCAATCACTGTATTTTCTTTTGGAATCAAGTCTTCCATTGTGATTTCTTCCTCATCATATCCAATAGATGTTCTTCTGTCATCACCATATTTTTCAGAAATTACAAGGATTTCTTCTCTTATAACACCCAGAAGCTTATTTTCATCTGAAAGAATACCTCGCAGATATTCTATCGTTTTCTGAAGTTCAGCATATTCGTTCTCTATATCTTCTCTTGCCAGTCCTGTAAGAGCACGAAGTCTCATATCTACAATTGCCTGTGCCTGTTTGTCAGATAATCCAAACCTTTCCATTAACCCATTTTTTGCATCCTGCGTTGTCCTGGAATTTCTGATAATATGAATCACTTCATCAATATTATCTAAAGCAATCAGATATCCCTCTAAGATATGTGCTCTTTCTTCCGCTTTATTTAAATCATATTTTGTTCTTCTGGTAATTACATCCTCCTGATGATGAAGATAATTATCCAGCATATCTTTTAAATTAAGAACTTTAGGCTCATTATTCACCAGTGCCAGCATAATGACACCAAATGTATCCTGAAGCTGGGTATGCTTATATAAATGTTTCAAAATAATGTTTGCATTCACATCTCTTCTCAATTCAATAACGATGCGCATACCCTCTTTATTTGATTCATCTCTAAGTGCAGTAATACCATCAATGCGCTTCTCTTTCACCAAATCAGCGATTTTTTCGATTAATCTTGCCTTATTTACCATATATGGAAGCTCGGTCACAATAATGCGTGATTTTCCATTGTCCATAGTCTCAATATTCGTAACTGCACGAACCTTGATTTTCCCACGACCAGTACGATAAGCTTCATTGATTCCTCTTGTTCCAAGAATCTCTCCTCCTGTCGGAAAATCAGGTCCCTTTACGATACTGAGCAACTCATCTATTTCTGTTTCCCTGCCCTCATTTACCTTATTATCAATAATTTTAACCACTGCATTAATCGTTTCACGAAGATTGTGAGGTGGAATATTTGTCGCCATGCCAACAGCAATACCATTCGTTCCATTCACCAGAAGGTTTGGAAATCTGGAAGGCAGGACTGTCGGTTCCTTTTCTGTCTCATCAAAATTCGGAACAAAGTCAACCGTATTTTTATTGATATCAGCCAGCATTTCCATAGAAACCTTACTTAACCTGGCTTCTGTATAACGCATCGCAGCTGCTCCATCTCCATCAACAGAACCAAAATTGCCATGTCCGTCGACCAATGGATATCTTGTCGACCACTCCTGAGCCATATTAACCAATGCACCATAGATAGAACTGTCACCATGCGGATGATATTTACCCATTGTATCACCCACAATACGGGCACATTTACGATGTGGCTTATCTGGTCCGTTATTCAGCTCAATCATAGAAAACAATATTCTTCTCTGAACCGGTTTCAACCCATCTCTTACATCCGGGAGTGCTCGTGCCGCAATTACACTCATGGCATATTCAATATAAGATTGTTCCATAGTTTTTTTCAAATCTACTTCATGAATCTTATCAAAGATATTTTCATCCATTTATTTCTTCCTCCCTTCTATACATCCAAGTTTTTCGCGAATTTTGCATTATTTTCAATAAACTCACGTCTTGGTTCTACCTGATCTCCCATCAATGTGGTAAATGTCAGGTCTATTTCAGATTTAAAATTCTCATCATACTGCACTTTCTTCAGTATTCGTGTTTTCGGATCCATAGTTGTCTCCCATAACTGGTCGGCATCCATCTCTCCTAATCCTTTGTATCTTTGAATTTTATTGTTATTATCTCTTCCGATTTCCATAAGAATATTATTCAGTTCTTCATCAGAATAAGCATACCACACTTTCTTATTTTTTGTTACCTGATACAATGGTGGGGTTGCCAGATACACATGCCCTGTTTTTATCAGCATTGGCATAAAACGATATAAAAATGTCAACAATAATGTAGCAATATGAGCCCCATCCACATCGGCATCCGTCATAATAATAATTTTATCATATCTCAATTTTTCAATATCAAAATCCTCATGAATACCTGTACCAAATGCAGTAATCATGGCCTTAATTTCTGCATTGCCCAAAATTCTGTCCAATCTGGCCTTTTCTACATTTAAAATTTTTCCTCTTAACGGAAGGATTGCCTGAGTCGCTCTGCTTCTTGCAGTTTTTGCTGAACCACCGGCAGAATCTCCCTCTACAATAAAAATCTCACAATTAGCCGGATTTTTATCAGAACAATCTGCAAGTTTTCCCGGAAGACCATTTCCATCCAAAGCAGTTTTTCTGCTTCTTGTAAGATCTCTTGCCTTTCTTGCTGCATCCCTTGCCCGTTGTGCAAGAATAGACTTTTCACAGATACTTCTTGCTACCTGTGGATTCTGCTCAAGAAAATATTTTAACTGCTCACTTACCACACTATCTACAGCAGTTCTCGCTTCACTGTTTCCTAATTTTTGCTTTGTCTGACCTTCAAACTGAGGCTCTGGTATCTTGATACTGATAATGGCAGTTAGTCCTTCACGAATATCTTCTCCTGAAAGATTCTGTTCACTGTCTTTTAACAGCTTATTTGTTCTGGCATAATCATTAAATGTCTTTGTAATTGCCCTTTTAAACCCTTCCAGATGTGTTCCACCTTCAGGTGTAACAATATTATTTACAAATGAGTATATATTTTCTGTATAAGAATCATTATGCTGCATTGCCACTTCTACATAAATACTATCTCTCATTCCTTCGCAATAAATCACCTGTTCAAAAAGAGGTTCTTTCCCTTTATTCAGGTAAGTAACAAATTCTTTGATACCTCCTTCATAGTGAAAGATCCTTTCCTGTTTCTCTTCATTTTCCCTATTATCCCTGAGAATAATTTTTAATCCTTTTGTCAGGAATGCAGTTTCTCTGAGACGGGTCTTTAAAGTTTCAAAATCATATACGGTATCTTCAAAGATTTTTGCATCTGGCTTAAATGTTACTAAAGTACCTGTAAATTCTGGATCACAATCTCCTATGACTTTCAAAGGCTCTATGACATGTCCTCTCTCATAACGCTGAAAATGTACTTTTCCGTTACGACATACCTTTACTTCCAGCCACTCAGACAAGGCATTTACAACAGAAGCACCTACACCATGCAGACCTCCTGAAACTTTATATCCGCCACCGCCGAATTTTCCTCCTGCATGAAGAATTGTAAAAACAACTTCCACTGCAGGTTTTCCGGTCTTTGTATTGATATCCACCGGTATTCCTCTTCCGTCGTCCTTTACAGTAATGATATCTCCTTCATTGATATCAACCTCGATAGTGGAGCAGTATCCGGCCAGTGCTTCATCTACTGCATTATCGACAATTTCATATACCAGGTGGTGAAGCCCCTTTGACGAGGTACTGCCGATATACATTCCCGGTCTTTTTCTTACGGCTTCCAGTCCCTCTAATATCTGAATCTGATCACCACCGTAATTGTTGTTATTATTATTACTCATTGCTGCTCCTTTCTATTTTTCCGTCTGTCACTTTGTATATACTATTTACCTGAAATCTATTTTCAATAAATTCATCTAAACCGGTGCAGGTAATAATCGTCTGCACTCCTTCAATTCCATCAAGAAGATGTTTTTGTCTGCTGCTATCTAATTCTGATAATACATCATCCAGCAATAGTACCGGTAAGTCTTTAATTAAATCCCTGACAAGATGAATCTCTGATAATTTCAATGATAGTGCCGCTGTTCTTTGCTGACCCTGACTTCCATATTTACGGATATCTATTCCATGATTATAAAAGCCCATATCATCTCTGTGAGGCCCTTTTGTCGTACTTCCAAAACGCAAATCTTTATCCCTGCATTTCACTAATTCTTCATAAAGCTGATTTTTTGGTACATTTGGCTCATAATGGAGTAATAAGTGCTCTGTTTTATTTGTAATATTTCCATGAATATCATAAATAATCTCATTCAGCTCCCGAATAAACATTTCCCGCCTTAAAATAACCTGTTCTCCATATTCTGCAAGCTGTCTGTCCCAAATATCCAGCGTTTCTTCTAAATCCCTATTATGTGAAAATGATAAATCTTTCAGTAGCTTATTTCTCTGATTCAGAATTTTATTATAATGGATCAGACTGCTGACGTACATTTTATCCAGCTGGCATAATTCCATATCAATAAATCTTCTTCGTTCAGCCGGACCATTTTTTATAATATTTAAATCTTCCGGCGAAAAAAACACCACATTCAAAACACCAAATAATTCACTGGCTTTTTTTATGGGAATTCCATTAATTGCAATTCCCTTCGCTTTATTTTTTTTCAGATGCATATCAATTCGAATTGGAACCTGGTGCTTTTCAACCATTAATTTAATATGAGCTTCCTCATGTTCAAACATAATAATCTCTTTATCTTTGTTTCCCCTGTGTGACTTTGTGGTGGAAGCAATATAGATTGCTTCCAGAACATTTGTCTTTCCCTGGGCATTATCACCATAAAGAATATTTGTATTTTTATCAAACATAATATTTAGATTATCATAATTACGAAAATTATTTAATTCCAATGATTTGATATACATCAAAAAACTCCTAATTATTTTTTAATTACTATTTTTTCATTTTCAAATTCGACTACATCGCCATCATAAAGCTTTTTTCCACGCTGTGTTTCCACAGCCCCATTTACTTTAACCAATCCGTCCTGAATCACAAACTTCGCATCTACTCCTGATTCTACAAGGCCTGCAGCTTTTAGTGCCTGTCCTAATTTGATAAACTCATCTCTTAACTTTATTGTTTCCATGATACCTCCTGCTTCTGATCAGATAAATTAATATGCAGCATTAAAATTAACAGGAAGAATAAGATATATATAACTTTCATCCTCATTCTTAATTACACATGGAGCCTTTGGATTTACAAGATATATATCTACTTTTTCTTCATCAATCACCTTCAAGGCATCCATGAGGAATTTCGGATTAAATCCAATCATGATATCTTTTCCGTCTTTTTCAATAGCAATATGTTCATTCATAGAACCCAGTAATGAAGAGATCTTTAATTCAAGTTCATTTTCTGTAATATTAATAATAATTGGTTTTTTATCCCCTTCCTTGACAAGAAGTGTAGATCGATCAATACAATCAAGAAATTCTTTTTTATTAATATTAACAATGGTATCGAAATTACTTGAAATCATCTGTTCTACCTTAAAATATTCACCATCGATCAATCGTGAAACAACAATTGTGTTATCAAATTCAAAGGCAATCAGGTTTGATTCAAAGAAAATGCGAACATCCGAATCAGTACCACCGGTAAGGATTTTACTCACTTCATTTAATGTTTTTCCCGGAACAATGACTTTCATATTATCGAACGAATCTTTTAATTCTAATTTTCTCATAGAGATTCTATGTCCGTCTAATGCAATCACGGTAAGAAGATTTCCCTTTACTTCAAATAACTCCCCTGTCATTAATTTATTTGTATCATTATCTGCGATAGAGAAAATTGTCTGGCGGATTAATTCTTTTAAAGAAAACTGGGAAAGATATATAAATTTGCTTTTTTCAATTGATGGAAGATAAGCAAAATCGTCTCCTGATTTACCAGCGATAGTAAAGGTTGCTTTTTCACAGGTAATTGTTGTTTTAAAATTCTCATCTGTAGTAATAGAAATCTCACTATCAGGTAATTTTCTTATGATCTCAGAAAAAATTTTAGCATCAATGGCAACAACACCATTGGAAATAATATCACCTTCCACAATTGTTTCTATAGCAAGCTCTGTATCATTAGATGTAAATTTAATTACATTTGTTGAAGCATCGATAAGGATACATTCTAAAATAGGCATCGTAGTTCTTGACGGAACTGCTTTTAAAACAATATTAATAGATTGAAGTAAGTTTGATTTGTTGAAAACTAAATGCATGTGTAAATGCTCCTTTCCGTGTTTTCCATATATAAATATATAATTTAAATGATCGTCGTAGTAATAATATAGGGTGTGAAAATGTTGAAATCCATTCTCAACCCGGAAAAATCAATATTTCAGAAGTTTGAAAACCATGTTGATAAAAATTTTTAGTATGTGAAAAAATAGAAAGTTATTCACATTTGATAAAAAATGTGTTTTTTTAATAAAAAGTTTTCAACATTCAGAAACCTTGTAAAGTGAATTTATGTGGATAACTTGTCCACATTTTGTGTAAGTCAGAAATTAATTGGGGATAATCTTCTTTCGAATGATTTCAACCGTATTTTTTGTTGACTCATTACTTTTTACTTCACTTTCGATTTTTTCAATGGCATGCATAACAGTCGTATGATCCTTTCGACCAAGAAGGGTACCAATCACTTTTAAAGAAGCTGTGGTATGATGACGGCAGAGATACATAGCAATCTGTCGTGGAAATACAATATCCTGGCTCTTAATTTTTGATGCCAGATCGGAAGGTGATAAATTAAAATGTTCTGCCACTGTATTAATAATTAACTCAGGAGTTATTTCTTTATTTGAGTCAGGTGAAATAATATCTTTCAGAACATCTTTTGCAAAATTTAAATCAATCGGAGTTTTTGAAACTCTGGAAAAAGCTACGATTTTGGTTAAGGCACCTTCCAGTTCACGAATGTTTGATTTAATATTATTTGCAATATATTCAAAAATTTCATTATCTATATTATAGCCTTCTGTTTCAGCTTTTTTCAAAAGGATGGCCATTCTTGTTTCGTAATCAGGGGCAGATACGTCAACGGTAAGTCCCATCTCAAATCTTGATTTCAAACGTTCTTCCAAGGTCGACATTTCCTTTGGAGGCTTATCGGAAGAAATCACAATCTGTTTGTTTGATTCGTATAAAGAATTAAATGTATGGAAAAATTCTTCCTGAGAACGTTCTTTACCGATAACAAACTGAATATCATCGATTAATAGTACATCAATATTTCTATATTTATTTCTGAATTCTACAATCGCAGACTGATTTTCACTACGAATGGCATTAATCAGCTCATTCGTAAAAATTTCACTGGTTACACATCTGACTTTTGCAGAAGGATTTTTATCAAGGATAAAATTTCCAATCGAATGCATTAAGTGAGTTTTTCCCAATCCTACACCACCATAGATAAATAACGGGTTATACATTACTGCAGGTGATTCAGCAACTGCTAACGCATAGGCGTGAGCATAGTTATTGTTGCCACCTACGACAAAGCTGTCAAAGGTATAATTTGGATTTAAGTTTGCCTCCAGTTTTTTATTAGTAAGAATATTAGTATCAGGAGTAGCTGGCTGGGAAGGTGCAACAGACGGCTGGTTATCCGGTGTTGCTTTTTTATCCAGATCTCCTGGAGAAATAAATTCCACATCAAGCTCTTCCCCTGTAATTTCCTGTATGGAAACCATCAGCGGAAGATGATACTTCTTATTTATATAATCAATCATGGAAGAGTTTTCAAATAATAAGGAAACAATTCCGTTATCCACAGAGTATACCTGAAGAGGTTTAATCCATGAATTGAAAGATACATCAGAGATATCATACTCATTTTTAAAGTAATTTAAGATTTCTGGCCATTTATTTATTACTATATTATACATGATTAAAATCCAAGCCTTTCTCTAATTCGATAATTATGGCATCATATAGAATATTCTATAACAAATAAAAGATTTTTTCAACTTTTTTCTAAAAGTGCTGGAAAGTTAAGATATTTTGATAAAATTTTAGTGTGGAGAAAGAAAGGGATAATTTGTGCTTGACAGAAAGAAACATTGAATTTTCAATATGTATAAAATATCGTTATAAAAATGTGGAAATGTTGAAAAAAATGTGGATAACTCATTTTATCTACTTTATCTACCTTTCCACATACAAAATAATACAGATTTCTACATTCAAAAAAATGATTGAAAAAATATGGGATAAAGAAGAATTAATATACTGAAAATGATAGTTTTATCCACAAGAAATCCACAAAATGTGGATAAATTCCCCTGTGGAATCGTGTAAATTTATTTCGTGGATAAATAGAAGGGGAAAAAATAGAAAAAATCTTCAAAAATAATAAAAATAGTACTTGACGAAGAAAATCTTATTGAATATAATGGGTACGATGTCTTAACATACATTAAATTCAAAGGAGGTGTAGAAAATGAGACAGACAATGGGTGTTACTTATAATCCTAAGAAGAGAGCTAGAGCAAAGGTTCATGGTTTCAGAGCTAGAATGAGCACAGCTAACGGAAGAAAAGTATTAGCTGCAAGAAGAGCAAAAGGAAGAAAGCGTATTTCAGCATAGATTAGCATAGACCGCATTTGTTTGTGGTCTTTTCTTCTTTTTGCACGAACCAATCGTGAATAAAAATTGGAGTTTGTTGTGAAAAATATTAATTCGATAAAAAAGAACGAAGAGTTTCAGAAAATCTATAGAACAGGTAAATCTTACGCAAATAAATATCTCGTTATGTATCTTTTAGAAAATGGTATGGGAGAAAACAGATTAGGAATTTCAGTCAGTAAAAAAGTAGGAAACAGCGTAGTAAGACATCGGATTACCAGATTGATCAGAGAGAGCTATAGATTAAATAAGGACATGTTCAGTAGTGGTCTGGACATTGTAGTTATAGCCAGGGCATCAGCTAAGGGGAAGGATTTTCATCATATAGAAAGTGCTTATCTTCATTTAGGAAAAATGCATGGCATATTGAAAGAAAAAGTGGTGAAATAAAATTGAAAAAGATTCTTATTTATTTGATAAGTTTTTACAGGAAATATTTATCTCCATTAAAAACAGGACATTGCAGATATATTCCCACATGTTCCCAATATGCGATAGAAGCTATTGAAAAATATGGTGCATGTAAGGGGAGTTATCTGGCAGTAAAAAGAATATTAAGATGTCATCCTTTTTCTAAAAGGAGCGGATTTGATCCGGTTCCGTAATAAGGAGGATAAATAGTGACAAGTGTTTTTTTAACTAGTTGTACAAATTTTTTCTTAATAAGATGGATAGCAAATATTCTTGGCTTTATCATGAATTTGTTTTATGAAGTCTTAGCAAATTTTGGAATAGCAAAGATTAGTATTTGTATTATCGTTTTTACAATAATTGTAAAAATGTTAATGCTTCCAATGAATATTAAACAGCAGAGATCTATGAAACTAAATTCTGTGATTACACCTGAAGTTCAGGCAATCCAGAAAAAGTATGCAAATAAAAAAGATAATGAATCTTTAACCAGACAGCAGCAGGAAATAGGTGCAGTTTACCAGAAGTATGGAACATCTCCTACGGGAGGATGTCTTCCTATGCTGATACAGATGCCAATTATTTTTGCATTATATGCAGTTATGGCATGTCTTCCAAACTATATTAATGATATTGATACGATGTATAATGATGGTGTTGTATCTTATGTAATAGGTGTGGATGAAGATAATGAGCTTGATTATCATACTATTAATGAATTAAGGGATATTGATACTTTAAGTGATTCTTTATTAGAAGATAAAAAATCAAAAGATGATGAATTAGATAGTTTTATCGATGCATATTACGGCGAAAAGAAAGATAAATCAAAATCTGAAATTCGTCAGACGGTGTATGATAGTTTTACATCAGCCTATAGTCATACATTTGACAAAAAGTCTGCATGGGATGTAGTAGAAAAGTCATTTCGTATTGCTATTACAGATATAGAAAAATTTCAGGAGCTTTCAGCAGAAGAGTGGGCGTCTGTCACAGATGAAAATCTTGTGAAATATGCTGAATACACGGAAGAAGACTGGAATAACCTGAAATCAGATTATGAATTAATCTTAGATAAGATGGAGGAAAACAGAGAAGAAATCAAGGAAGCATATAGCTTCTTTACGATTGATTTGAGTGTTTCGCCTGCAAATGGTGTAAAAATAGCCATATTAATTCCTATATTATCAGCACTTGCACAGTTGCTTAATATGAAGGTTTCTATGTCAAATCAGGAATCAACAGGAAATGGAACAGCAGATTCTATGATGTCTTCAATGAAGGTAATGAGCTATTCCATGTGTCTGGTTTCAGCAATTTTCTGTTATTCATTTCCGGCTGGCCTTGGCTTGTACTGGGTGGTAAGTTCTCTGGTACAGGTAGTGATACAGATTATAATGAATAAACATTTCAAAAAATTGGACGTAGATACCATTATAAAACAAAATATGGAAAAGGTTAATAAAAAGAGAGAAAAAGCGGGGCTTGCACCAAATGCAATTACAACTGCAGCAAGTATCAATGCAAAAAGTTATCAGGCAAGAACACAGGCTGAGGAAAATAATGTTCCGGTAAAGAAAGGTTCTTTGGCTGAAAAGGCAAATCTTGCAAAGAAATATGCAGATAAGAAGTAATGGGTGTAAAGTATAAAAGGAGGAAATAAAATGGAATTCCAGGAGTTTTCAGGAAAAACTGTAGACGAGGCTGTGATTGCTGCAGCTATAAAAATGGAAACTACAAGAGATAATATTGAATATGAAGTAGTAGATAAAGGAAGCATTGGATTTTTAGGAATGGGCGCCAGACCTGCGAAAATCAATGCGAGAATGAAAGAAATGCCTAAAAAATCCATTGAAGAAGTTGCAAAGGAATTTCTTCAGGATGTATTTGAAGCTATGAAGATTCAGGCTACCGTTCAGATTAATATTCATGAAGATATGATGGATGTTGATCTTTCCGGAGATGAAATGGGGATTCTTATTGGAAAAAGAGGACAAACGCTTGATTCTTTACAGTACTTATTAAGTCTTGTGGTAAATAAAGAAAGTGAAAATTATGTAAAGGTTAAGGTTGATACTGAGAATTATAGACAGAGAAGAAAAGAAACTTTAGAAAGTCTGGCTAGAAACATAGCATTCAAGGTAAAGAGAACAAAGAGACCTGTTTCTTTGGAACCAATGAATCCATTTGAAAGAAGAGTTATCCATTCAGCACTTCAGAATGATAAATATGTTACAACAAGAAGTGAAGGCGAAGAGCCATACAGACATGTCATTGTTTCATTAAAGAAGTAATTACTTTGGAGGGGCTGATAAATCAGCCTCTCCTTATTCTTTGGGAGGTAAAAATGTTTTTATCTGATACAATAGCGGCAATTTCAACGGGAATGACTAATTCGGGAATCGGAATCGTTCGTATTTCAGGAAATGATGCATTTGAAATTGCAGATAAAATATTTCAATCAAAAAATGGCAGTAAAAAAGTATCGGAAATGAGAAGCCATACTGTTCATTATGGTTATATATTTGACGGAGAAACAGTTGTGGACGAAGTTCTTCTTACTGTTATGAAGGCACCAAATACTTATACAAAAGAGGATATTGTTGAGATAAATTGTCATGGTGGCATTGTTGTTGTTAATAAGGTGTTAGAAACTGTATTAACATATGGTGCCAGACCTGCTGAACCGGGCGAATTTACAAAAAGAGCTTTTTTGAATGGAAGAATTGATTTAACCCAGGCAGAAGCAGTGATAGATGTAATTAATGCAAAAAATTCATATGCATTATCTAATTCTATAAATCAGTTAAAAGGTGTTGTATCAGATAAAATCATTAAAATCCGAGAAAAAATTATGGAAAATATTGCTTTTATTGAAGCAGCTCTGGATGATCCTGAACATATTAGTCTGGAAAATTATAGTGAAGAATTGATTAAAATGGTTCGTGAATGTAAAGGGGAACTAAAAAAACTGATTGATTCGGCAGATAATGGAAGAGTGATTAACGAAGGAATCAGAACTGTTATTCTGGGAAAGCCAAATGCGGGAAAAAGTTCTTTTTTAAATTCTCTGATTGGGGAAGAGCGGGCAATTGTCACAGAGATAGAAGGAACCACAAGAGATACTTTGGAAGAGAATATCAGAATACATGGAATCAGCTTAAATATTGTAGATACAGCGGGTATTCGTGATACAGAAGATAAAGTGGAACAAATCGGTGTGGATAAGGCGAGAAAATGTGCAGAAAATGCTGATTTGATTATCTATGTTGTGGATTCTTCAAGAAAACTTGATCAGAACGATGAAGAAATTATTGAAATGATGAAAGAAAAAAAATCTATGATTCTTTTTAATAAATGTGATTTGGAGTCTGCAATTACAGTGGAAGATATTAAGAAGCTCACAGAAGCACCTATCGTAAAAATATCAGCAAAACTCGGAGATGGAATCGAGGAATTTGAAGATTTGTTAAAAGAGATGTTTTTTCAGGGAAAAATAAATTTAAATGATGAAGTGTTTCTTACGAATGCCCGTCAGAAAAGCGACATTTCTAATGCTTATCAAAGTCTCTGTATGGTGGAAAAAAGTATTATGGATGAAATGCCGGAAGATTTTTACACCATAGATTTAATGAATGCATATGAATCGTTGGGAAGAGTAGTTGGTGAATCTGTTGAGGATGATTTAGTCGATACTATTTTCAGTAAATTCTGTATGGGAAAATAGGAGAATCGAAAAGGAAAGAGGAAAGAAAATGTCAAGTTACGTTGAAGAAGAATATGATGTATTGGTTGTTGGAGCCGGACATGCGGGTTGTGAGGCAGCTCTGGCAGCTTCAAGATTAGGTTTAAATACAATTATGTTTACGGTGAGTGTAGATAGTATTGCATTAATGCCATGTAATCCAAATGTTGGTGGAAGTTCGAAAGGACATCTTGTAAGAGAAATTGATGCTTTGGGCGGGGAAATGGGAAAAAATATAGATAAAACATTTATACAGTCAAAAATGTTAAATTCTTCAAAAGGACCAGCGGTTCATTCTCTCCGTGCACAGGCTGATAAAAAAGATTATTCCCAGGAAATGCGAAAAACATTGGAAAATACAGATAATCTTACGATTCGTCAGGCGGAAGTATCTGAATTGATGGTCGAAGATGGAAAAATTATAGGTGTTAAAACTTATTCCGGTGCAACCTATCATGCAAAAGCAGTGGTATTATGTACAGGAACTTATTTAAAAGCAAGATGTATTTATGGAGATGTAAGTAATCCTACAGGACCTAATGGCCTTCAGGCTGCAAATCATCTGACAGACTCATTGAAATCTTTAGGCATTGAAATGTTCCGTTTTAAAACGGGTACTCCTGCCAGAGTAGATAAGAGAAGTATTGATTTTTCAAAAATGGAAGAGCAATTTGGCGATGAGAAGGTGGTACCTTTCTCATTTTCAACAGATCCGGAAAGTGTTCAGAAAGAGCAGGTTTCCTGCTGGCTGACTTATACAAATGAGGAAACACATAAAATTATTCGGGATAATATTTCCAGATCACCATTATTTTCTGGAATGATTGAAGGTACAGGACCGAGATATTGTCCTTCTATCGAAGATAAAGTGATGAAGTTTGCAGATAAAGAAAGACATCAGGTATTTATCGAACCAGAGGGTTTATATACAAATGAAATGTATTTGGGAGGAATGTCCAGTTCTCTTCCGGAAGATGTACAGTATGCCATGTATCGTACAGTGCCAGGATTGGAAAATGTAAAAATTGTGCGTAATGCATATGCAATCGAATATGACTGTATTAATCCAAGACAGTTGCTTCCTACTTTGGAATTTAAAAAGATAAAAGGTTTGTTTAGTGGAGGACAGTTTAACGGAAGCTCAGGATATGAAGAAGCTGCAGCCCAGGGGCTAATTGCAGGAATGAATGCGGCTCTTGAAGTATTGGGAAAAGAGCAGATTATTATAGACCGCTCCGAGGGTTATATCGGTGTACTTATTGATGATCTTGTGACAAAAGAAAATCATGAACCTTACCGTATGATGACATCAAGAGCAGAGTACAGATTACTTTTAAGACAGGATAATGCAGATTTACGTCTTACCCCAATTGGATATAAAGCAGGTCTGGTTTGCAAAGAAGTTTATGATAAGGTTGAAACAAAGAGAAAAATGATAGAGGAAGAGATTCAGAGACTTTCAGAAATTCCAATAGGAGCAAATAAGGAGGTTCAAAAATTTCTCGAAGATCATAACAGTGCATCATTAAAAACAGGTACAAATCTTGCTGAATTAATCAGAAGACCGGAGTTAGATTATAATCAGGTCGCCGCACTTGATCCTGGCCGGAAGGAGATGCCGGATGATGTGATTGAGCAGGTAAATATTAATATTAAATATGAGGGGTATATCACAAGACAGTTAAAGCAGGTTGAGCAGTTTAAAAAACTGGAAAGCAGGAAATTAAGAGAAGATTTTGATTATACTGCAGTAACAGGAATGAGGAAAGAGGCAATCCAAAAGCTGAATTTATATAAGCCATTATCAATCGGTCAGGCATCAAGAATTTCAGGTGTTTCTCCTGCAGATATATCTGTGTTGTTAGTGTATCTGGAACAATTCCGAAACAGACAGCAGGAAAAGCTGAATAAGGAATGATGGAGGAAAATGTGAGAAATAATATTGATTTGTTAGAAGAAAAATTAAAGAAAATCGACATAAGTATTAATAATAGACAAAAAGAACAATTTTTACAGTATTATGATATGATGATAGAGACAAATAAAGTTATGAATCTTACATCAATTACAGATCCTGTGGAAGTGATTGATAAACATTTTGTAGATAGTCTTGCTATTCATCAAATATACGATTTTAGCGGGAATATATCCGTAATTGATGTGGGGACGGGCGCTGGATTTCCTGGAATCCCTTTAAAAATAGTATTTCCAAAGATGCAGATTGTTCTTTTGGATTCTTTAAATAAGAGAATTCGATTTTTAAATGAAGTAGTGGAAAGTCTGAATTTATCTGGTATTACTTGTGTTCATGGAAGAAGTGAGGATATGGCTCAAAAACAGGAATATCGGGAAAAGTTTGATTATTGTGTTTCAAGGGCTGTCGCTAATTTATCTTCTTTATCAGAATTATGTCTTCCGTTTGTTAAGGTAGATGGAAAATTTATTTCTTATAAAGCCGGTAATAGTCAGGAAGAAATAAATGCGGCAGCTCCGGCAGTAGATAAGCTTGGGGGAAAGATAGAGCATATTTCAGAATTTAGACTTCCGGATACAGATTTAGAAAGAGTATTTGTAGAAATTAAAAAAATACGTAATACACCAAAAAAGTATCCAAGAAAAGCAGGAACTCCAGTAAGAGAACCTTTAAGATAAGAAAGAAAGCGTGCATTCATAATGAATGTACGCCTTTTTTTCTATTCAATAATTGAAATAATCATATGTAAGAGTTCGTCAGGATGTTCTAGTTGAGGAAGATGCTTAGAATCAGAAATTATAAAACTATTAATAGAAGGATTAAGCTGTTGGTAACCTGCTATGGTTTCGTTGATATCAGACTCATTTTCACCACCAATAATTGATATCGGAAAATTCGTATTCTTTAAAGCAATTGAAATATCTGCTTGTGTGTAATTATTATAAATACTTGAAAATAGCGATTTTGATCCATACTTTCCTGTGTGGTAAGATGCATAATAAGCATCTATATCTTTTGGATTTACTTTTTCTTTTTCATTAAAATATGTATTGTAAAATAAATCTTCAATATCTTCTCTTTTATTATGTCTGTTAGCTAAAAAAGTACCAATAACCGGAATATTTATAATTTTATTATAATTTCTATTATCCTGATTAATTGTAGGATTACATTGCTCTAAAGAAAGTGGATTAATCAAAATTATATTTTTTATGTAGCTTTGTTCTTCGAGACTACTCATTAAGGCAATAGAAGAAGATGAACCGGAGGCAACAATCGTGCAAGGAACCTTTATTACATCATGAATAAAGTCTGTAATCAGCTTGACAAATAAATAATTTGTATAAGTGAAATTTGGTTTATCTGATAATCCGCACCCAATCAGATCAAGAGAATAACAGGTGAAATTTTCATTTGACTGTGATAAAATAGAATGCCACTCATAGGAACTACTTCCAGGTGTTAAATCATGAATAAATAAAATGGGTTCACCAATTCCTTGTTTGATATAAAAAATATTTCCATAGGACCAATTATATGTAAAATCATTATATTTATTAAGTGAAAACGAAGATGAAGCCTTATAACTGGTGTATTTATTAATTAAATGTAAACCAGCCAGAGAAATACCTGCATAGGAAAGAATAGTCTTTAGTTTCATTTATAAAACCTCCTGAAATCATTAATAATTACATAATACCATTATAAAGCAGAATGAAAATATATACAATAAAAAATTCACCAAACCACAAAAGAGTGGTATAATAAGACCTGAGGAGGGGCCCACGAAGTGGGAGGAGTCCTGAGGTCAAAAAGCCCTGAGGAGGGGCCCACTGCACTAGTCAACATATTTTGGACACGAATTTCAAAAAATTATTCAGTTACATCGTAAGACTACACAAGCCGTACGACACCCTTGACATCGCTCCAAGAAACGCTGGACAGCTTTCGCCGACGATATGAACTCATGAACAG
>JAXFDY010000091.1:0-7185 GCA_034172985.1 Lachnospiraceae bacterium | reverse complement strand
CTTTATTGTATGCCTTAACCACAAGATGTCCGCCAAATGTTTCTTCTACCTGTCCGTTTATATGTCCCAGATATTCCTGCTGTGTTTTAAAATACCTCTGTGACTTTTTTACAATAAATCCAACCAGGCCTGCTGACACCGGAAGAATGACAAATGCGATCAACGTCATAAGTGGTGAGATACTCAGCATCATGACCAGAACACCTATGAGTGTCGCCGAAGATGTAATAATCTGTGTAATACTTTGATTAAGTCCGGTACCCAGTGTATCGATATCATTTGTAATTCTCGACAGCACTTCCCCATAAGTACGGCTCTCAAAATATCCCATCGGCATACGATGAATTTTTTCCGAAATTTCCTTTCTCAGATTATAACAGATTTTCTGTGTAATTCCTGTCATAATCCATCCCTGTACAAAATTGAAAACTGCACTGCAGAGATAAAGCCCCAGTACAATCAACAGAATTTTCCCGATATAATCAAAATCCAGCCCACCGGTTCCCGCTATTTTTTCTCCCAGCCCCGTGGCCAATGCCGTAGTAGCCTTTCCTAATACTTTCGGCGATACCACGTTAAATACAGTAGATAATGCTGCAAATATCATTACAACAAAAATAGCTATTTTATACTGACCCAGATGTGCGATCAGATTTCTCATTGACGTTTTAAAATCCTTGGCTTTTTCTCCCGGACCCATACCGTGTCCCATGGGTCCTCCTGGTCTTTTCTGTCCGCTCATACTACATCTCCTCCTTTCTCATATCTTGCTCCAGTTCTTTCTGCGACATCTGGGAGCTTGCAATCTGCCGATACACCTCGCAATTCTTTAAAAGTTCCTCATGAGTGCCAATTCCTGCCATGTGTCCGTCCTCCAGCACAATAATCTGCTCTGCATGCATAATTGTACTAATTCTTTGGGCAACGATAAGCACTGTGCTATCTTTTGTTTTCTCCGCCAATGCTTTTCTTAATGCAGCATCCGTCTTTAAATCAAGAGCGGAGAAACTGTCATCAAAAATAAATATCTTCGGATTCTTCACAATTGCCCTTGCGATAGAAAGCCTCTGTTTCTGTCCTCCGGAAACATTGCTTCCTCCCTGGGCAATTTCTGTATTGTATTTTTTCTTTTTTGCTTCTATAAATTCTGTGGCCTGAGCTATTTTAGCCGCCTCTTCCATCTCTCCATCTGTGGCATCTTCTTTGCCGAATTTCAGGTTACTTGCAATGGTTCCTGAGAACAGTACTCCTTTCTGAGGAACCATGCCAATACAATCCCTTAAATCTCCCAGGGAAATATCCCTAATATCTTTCCCATCTATGGTAATCATTCCCTGTGTCACATCATATAATCTTGGGATCAGATTTACAAGTGTAGACTTTCCGCATCCGGTACTACCTATGATTGCCGTAGTTTTTCCCGGTTCTGCCACAAAATCAATATCTTCCAGCACATTTCTCTCCGCTCCCGGATAGGCAAAGCTTACATGCTGAAACCGGAGCTGTCCGGTAGGATTCTCCATTTTTTCTACCTGTTCTTTATCTGTAATACTTGATTTTGTACGGATTACTTCATCGATTCGTTCTGCCGCTACTGCAGCTCTCGGTAACATTACAGACATCATCGTAATCATCAGAAACGACATAACTATCATCATCGCATAGGTAATAAATGCAGTCATTGCACCTACCTGCATTGCACCATCATCTATTTTATGAGCAGCCACCCATACAATCAGAACAGTAAGGCCGTTCATGATTAACATCATACCCGGCATCATAAATGTCATGGTACGATTTGTAAACAACATCGTTTTCGTCAAATCTTTATTCGCATCGTCAAATCTTTCTTCTTCCTTTTTCTCTCTGCCGAAAGCCCGAATTACGGATAATCCGGTAAGGATTTCTCTAGATACCAGATTCACCCTATCCACCAGTTTTTGCATGAGTTTAAACTTTGGCATGGCAACAGCCATCAAAAATCCTACTATGGCAAGAATCAGACAGACAGCCAAAACAATGACCCATCCCATTCCGGCTCCTGTATTTGCCACTTTCACAATTCCTCCGATTCCAATAATCGGAGCATATAATAACATTCTCAGGAAAACAGTGCAAACCATCTGCACCTGCTGAACATCATTAGTACTCCTTGTAATCAGAGACGCAGTAGAAAACTGATCCATCTCTTTATTAGAGAAACCTACCACATTTTTAAACACTTTTCCTCGAAGATTTTTACCAACACCGGCACCGACTCTGGCAGCAATCAGGCTGATCAATACTGCAGCAACAACACCCATCAAAGCTATACATAGCATTTTTGCACCTTCGCTCAACAGATAATTAGTCTGAATCTGATCCATATCAAGACCTGCTGCCTTATCACATTGAACTGCATATGCAATCCCCATAGACTCCGCAAGCGTCTCTCCCATGGATGCAATCAATTCCTGAATATTTTCTACATTTATTGCGTCTGCCTGTTCCGGCATCTGATTTTCATATCCACTTTTTTCCATATTAGTCATCTGATATCGGATCAGCAATGCTGTGGAAAATGTTTCATCCAGTTCATCTAATTCTTTTCCGGTAAATTTCTTCCTATTATAAATATCACCCTCTTCTTCGTAAGATGATTCCCATAGGCTGACCTCTTCCTCATTCATGAATAACTTTGCAGACTCAAATTCTTCTTTTGTAATTGCTTCCGGAAGAATATGTTCTACACCTCCATTTTGTATTCCCACATCAATAATATCCGAGGTGTATTGAGGCAGTCCCAAATCACACCATGCCTGAACAATCAACAATATCAGTATTACAATCATTGATTTCCAATACGGAATTAAATTTTTAAAAATCTTTCCCATGTCAACCTCCTCTATTTTCTTTCCTAACATCAGTTTTCGTATGTTACTACGATTTTTGCCTAAGGTCAAGAGACTTTATACTTTCTTTACAATATTTTCCGAATTCGTATTGACATTTTTTGTTATTTATTGTATCTTAATGATATCAAATCGATATCACTTTTGATACTTAATAAGGAGGGTATACTTATGAATGATGAAATGAAAAGAACGAACGTAACTGAAAAAATTCTAAATCCTATGAATGGTGCCATTGTGCTACTGCTGATTATAAGCGGGCTTTTGATAAGCATAGCTGTCTTTGCTGCTTCTATGTATTGCATTTGTGGGATTAAAAATTATCCATTGGGTGTGGTACTGCTGATAGCAAGCGTTCTCTTTTTTATTGCTATGTGCATATCTTTTGCAGGATTAAAAATAGTAGGACCTAACGAAGCTGTCGTGTTTACTTTTTTTGGTAATTATTATGGCACAATTAACAAACCGGGATTTTTCTTTGTAAATCCTTTTGTTGTGTCAGTAAATCCGGCTGCCATGGATAAGGTCAGAAGTTTGAATTCGAGCATTTCAACGACGATTCCTGTCAACAAAAAAGTCTCTACCAAAACCATGACTTTGACAAACGAAAAGCAGAAGGTAAACGATGTATTGGGAAATCCTATCATTATCGGTGCGGTAGTGATCTGGAATGTGGAAAATCCTACCAAAGCAGTCTTTAATGTAGAAAATTATGTAAAATATCTTTCTGTACAATGCGATTCCACGATCCGTAATACTGCCCGTCTCTACCCTTATGATAATATCGACGTAGATTCAGAAGAAAAAACTCTTCGTGGAAGTTCTCAGGAAATTGCAGATATTATGAAAGCTGAACTTCAGGAACGGGTGCAAGATGCCGGTCTGAATATTCAGGAAGTCCGTATTACCCATCTTGCCTACTCTGAAGAAATCGCTGCTGCCATGCTTCAGAGACAACAGGCTTCTGCCGTTATCGCAGCCAGACAAAAAATCGTGGAAGGCGCTGTCAGCATGGTCAAAATGGCCATTGACCAATTAGGCGAAGAAGATATCGTTGTGTTAGACGAAGAAAGAAAAGCTGCTATGGTAAGCAATCTTCTGGTTGTGCTGTGTGGCAACAAAGACGCCCAGCCAATTGTAAACAGTGGAAGTATCTATTAAATAAATATCAGGAGGCTATATGACAGAGGAAGAATTAAACACAAAAGAAACCCAGTTACAGCAACGATTAAATCGTATAGCCGAGATGGAAGCTGAAATCAAAAGAAAAGAAAAAAGCTTAAAAGAAAAGGAGAAAGCGAAAAAGCAAATGCTTCTCCGTCTTTCTCCCGGTCTTTGGGATGATATCGCTGCCTGGGCAGAAGAAGATTTTCGTTCCATCAACGGTCAGGTAGAATATCTGCTGACCGAATGTGTCCGAAAACATAAAAAGAATTAAATCATTTCCCATTTCTGCATAATCGCTTCACATGCATCTACATCATATTCTTGGACAGCACTATGAAGCTGTCCAAGAAGTTCTTCTTTTTCCGGATCAAACTGATAATCGTCCATTTTTCCAAGATCTTCTTCCACTCTATCCATATCCAGTTCATCCATTGCAGCCCGCATATCTGCAAATAATGACATTAATGTCTCATTGTCTGCTTTCTTCTTTTCCTTTATCTCTTTCTTTTCCTCTTTAAAAAACGGTGATAGAATTCTAATATAATCCCGATACTGTTCCAGCATTTCACCGGTACACTGATGAATCAGATCGCCATTTTCTGCATGGCCTGCCTTCTCCATATTTGCAGCCTTTTCTGATAACTCTGCCGCACCAATCTGCCGGGAAGCGCTCTTTAACGCATGAACTTCTATGGTATATCTGTGCCAGTCTTCCTGTTGTTCCAGTTCTTCAATAAAATCAGCCTTTTTCTGAATTACATGATAATAATCTTTTAATACTTTCCAAAACAGTTCTTCATTTCCCAAAAGTTTTAATGCTGATTCTGTATCCAGCCCTTCTATCTCAATCTTCTTTTTTTCTTTCTCCCGGGAGGTCTGATCAATAGAATGTACTTTTTTTATTTTTTCCTTCGGCAGCCAGTGTCTTAATTTGGAAATCATCGTCCGCATCTCTATGGGCTTGGCTACGAAATCATTCATTCCTTCCCTCAAAAACATTTCCTTGGTTCCACTGATGGCATTTGCAGTCAGGGCAATAATCGGAACCTTATCATATTCCGGATGAAATCTTCTGATGATATGAGTGGTTTCCACTCCATCCAGTTCCGGCATCATATGGTCCATAAAAATAAGATCATACATTTTAGATGAAATCTTTTCTACAGCCTCTTTTCCCCCTGACGCTGTCTCTATCTGCATTTTCAATGGTTTCAGGAGACCTTCCGCCACAGTCAGATTGATAGCATTGTCATCCACAATCAGAATTTTCGCCTCCGGCGCAACAAATTCAAAATTATCATATACTGTATTTTGAATTCCCAGATGGATATCTTCATGATTAAAGATTGCCGCAATATTTAAAACATACACTGGTTTTTTCAAAATCATCAGATTCTGGATATTATAGCTGGCAGAAGCCCTGAAATCAATCATCAGAACCCCCTGAACAGCAGGATGTTCCCGTATAAATTTCTCCGTCTGTTCAGACAGCATATTTCCTTCAATAAACAAGTGGGTAACTCCCTGTTCTTCTACTTTTTCCAGCTCTTTTTCAGAATTTAACTGCATATAGTTTATATTCAACTGTTTCATATCTTTAAAAAAATGGTTTTGTAAAAAAGAATTCGACACAAGAGATGCTGCCACGATTTTTTCCTTTTCTTTTATCTCCACGCTCGGTTTCTTTTCGAAAATCTTCTGGCAAACATAAAATGAAAACACACTACCCTTTCCATACTCACTTTCCACCATAATCTTTCCACCCATCATGGAGACCAGTTTTTTTGAGATAGCAAGCCCCAGACCGGTTCCTTCGATATTCCGGTTCCGCTTGCTGTCTACCTGCTGGAAAGATTGAAACAGTTTTTTCATATCTTCTTTTTTGATGCCAATTCCCGTATCAGCAACTTCGCACTTCAGATAGATTTCATTCTCAGCAATCTGTTCAAATCCCACAGACAGGACAACCTGCCCTTTCTTTGTAAATTTTACTGCATTATTTGCCAGATTGATAATAATTTGCTTCAGGCGGTTGCTATCACCTATTAATTTTCTCGGAAGATTCGGATCTACGTCAAGAATCAGTTCCAAATCCT
The DNA here is from genome assembly GCA_034172985.1 of Lachnospiraceae bacterium. Lineage (GTDB taxonomy): Bacteria > Bacillota > Clostridia > Lachnospirales > Lachnospiraceae > CAG-303. The sequence continues at coordinate 1,031 of JAXFDY010000091.1, read as the reverse complement.
TATCCCCAATCCTTGTCATAACAATATTGGCCACATCATTGATAATTGACATCGGTTCATATTCCACTTCCTCAATATCCATTTTTCCGGACTCTATTTTTGAAAAATCAAGAATATCATTGATAATAGTAAGAAGTGTTTTGCCCGATGAAATAATCTGGCTGACATATTCCCTGGCATTTGGCGGAAGTTCCTCACGCAGCGCCATCTCTGCCATGCCAATCACTGCATTCATAGGTGTACGGATTTCATGGCTCATATTAGCAAGAAAATCTGACTTCATCTGTGCTGCTTTTTCAATTTCCTCATTCGCCTGAAGCACCAGATATCTGTTGTATGCCATATCTGATAAGATATTGGAAATCTTGTAGATGAATTTTGTTGCATGCTCCAGTTCTTCCTCTTTTACCAGACGGATTTTCCTTGCTGCTTTCACATATTCATCCGGATCCACTTCAATCTCCAGGGCGATTTCGCGCAGCCTGTCCTCATCCAATTCTTCTGTCCGCACCTGTCCACCGATAAAGCATCCTACCATTTTTCCATTCACCATAATCGGTGATGCAAAATCCACCATACCGGTATGGCAGTGATACGTCACAGAACGTCCCCATTCCAAAGCAATCTCTCCGCCATGCTTGTCACAATGCTGACACCGTGTGAGCCCAATAGGCGATTTCTTATTAAAATTCATGCAGAAATCAGAAGATATGGTATCTTTCGTCACCGCCACACCATTGGCGTCTGAAATTCCTGCCGCAATATTCGTCATCTCACAAAATGCATCCTGCATCTTCTGCAAAGTTTCCGCATCAATCAAATCCGTTATGTATATTTCCTCTTCCATAGTCATCCCACTTTCCCCACTCAGCCTATAATCTGTCGAATGGTCTGAAACAGTTTACTGATTTCAATTGGTTTTAATAAATATCCCTGTGGCTTCATTGCCAGAATTTTCTGGATCATCTCGCGATCATTCATTCCCGTCAGGAACACAACCGGTATATCCTTCGTCTGCTCATTGGCTCTCA
>JAXFDY010000007.1:0-5090 GCA_034172985.1 Lachnospiraceae bacterium | reverse complement strand
CCCTATTAATATTTGCGATACAGGAGTTCACAAAGACTTTGCAAATTCCCAAATAAAAACAAGTGTACTATCATGGATAGTACAGTCAGTATAACACTGGGTCATGGGAAATGTCAATAGAAATTTCTGAATAGTAACAATATTTGATACATATAATACAATTGATTGAATATAGAAAAGAAAAGATGGAGCATCAGCTTGAAAAAAAATGTTTGTCTTTCTGTGATTATGACACTTGTATTTTGCTGTTTTGTAAGCGGATGCATCAAAACAAATCAGAAAGAGAAGAATATAATAAAGGAAGAAATACAGGAAGAGACGCAGCAGGAGAGTACGACCGAGGCACCGCCGGCACCGGTTTTGGAGGATTTATCTTCTTATTCGAATGATGTAGTGACATGGGGGCCTGGTATTCAGACGGGAGATGACAATCGTCCGGTGGCGTCTGTTGCATTTCAACAAAAATATGAGACGCTGTGGGCGGACTTTTTAAAAGAAAATGAAAAAGTGATTTATCTGACTTTTGATGAGGGGTACGAAAATGGGTATACAGAGAAAATTCTGGATATCTTGAAAGAAAAAGAGGTAAGTGCGGTATTCTTTGTAACTATGCCCTATGCGAAAGAACAAGGAGCATTAATAAAACGAATGATAGAGGAAAATCATGTGATTGGAAATCACAGTGTCACACATCCTGCAAAGGGAATGCCTTCGCTTTCTATCGAAGAACAGCTGAATGAATATCAGACCCTGCATGAGTATGTGAAAAATACATATCAGTATGACATGTACCTCTTCAGACCGCCGGCAGGTATTTTTAGTGAACAGTCATTAGCTGTGGCTGCCAGTGCAGGCTATAAGACGGTGCTATGGAGTTTTGCTTATGCAGACTGGGATCCGGATAAGCAGCCTTCGGAGGCGGAAGCTTTAAAGAAAATGGAAGGAAGAATTCATAATGGAGCCATTTATCTGCTGCATGCCGTATCAGCTACAAATACAGCTGTGCTCGGAGAATTTATCGATTATGCCAGGGAAAATGGTTATGAATTTGTAAAATATGAGCGTTAGAAACGGAATAAAACAAAAAAACAGTGTAATAATAAGACTATGGTTTCCTGCTATGGAAGCTAAATATAGGTAAGACGATAAGTCGGAGAAAAGGAGAAAAGAGATGCCGGTTTTAGATTGCACTGTAACAACATGTCATTACAATGTAGATGAGAGATGCAGCCTTGATAAAATCAAGGTGGAAGGTAAGAATGCAGATAAAATGGATGAAACAGCCTGTGGCAGTTTTAAAGTCAGAAAGGAAAACAGATGTATGAATGCTATGGGGATGCCGGATGCAGAAAATAAAGTAGACTGCACTGCAACTCATTGCGTTTATAATGAAAATTGTAAATGTGGAGCAGATAATATCGGTATTCGTGGAAATGATGCCTGCGAGTGTACTGATACGGAATGCGGAACATTTTCATGCCGCGGCTAAAAGCATAAGTAACAGTTCAGAATCTGCCCCTATACATTTTAGGAGGATTCTGAACTATTACATAAAAAAGTTGTTGACATATAAAAAATGTTGTGATAATATATCCAAGGTTAAAAACAAAGCAGAGTTATCCGCTCTCACCCAAAAGCAATCGGGCGTTTGGTGTTAATATATAGTCTTAGATGATTTATGTATGAAATTAGGTGGATAGTTGTGCTATTCACTTTTTTATTTTGTTGTAATTGGAGGTGCCTACTATTAGCGAATTATTAATTAACGAACAAATCAGAGATAAAGAGATTCGTTTGATCGGAGAAGACGGAGAACAGCTGGGAATCATGAGTGCAAAGGATGCGTTGAAGCTTGCAAAAGAAGCAGAGCTGGATTTGGTTAAGATTGCACCAAATGCAAAACCACCGGTGTGCAAAATCATTGATTACGGAAAGTACCGTTATGAACCTGCCCGCAAGGAAAAGGAAGCGAAGAAAAAACAGAAAACAGTTGAAATTAAGGAAATTCGTCTTTCGCCAAATATCGAGTCAAATGACTTAAATACAAAAGTCAATATGGCGAGAAAATTTATCGCTAAGGGTGATAAAGTGAAGATTACACTGAGATTCAGAGGAAGAGAGATGGCTCATATCCAGAGCAGTAAACATATTCTGGATGATTTCGCAGATATGCTTTCAGAAGTAGCGGTGATTGAAAAACCTGCAAAACAGGAAGGCAAGAGCATTATGATGGTTTTAACTGAAAAGAAATAGTTAAAATAAAACAGTGGAAAGAGTTTAAGGAGGAATAAACATGCCAAAGTTAAAGACAAGTAGAGCTGCTGCAAAGCGTTTTAAAAAGACAGGTACAGGAAAGTTAAAGAGAATGAAAGCTTACAAGAGCCACATTCTTACAAAGAAGTCTACTAAGAGAAAGAGAAACTTAAGAAAATCAACAGTAGCAGATGCAACAAATGTAAAGGCAATGAAGAAGATTTTACCATACTTATAAGATGTATTTAGATTAGGAGGAAACTAAGATGGCAAGAGTTAAAGGCGGTTTAGGCGCTAAGAAGAGACATAACAGAGTTTTAAAGCTCGCTAAAGGATATAGAGGAGCCAGATCAAAGCAGTACAGAGTTGCTAAGCAGTCAGTTATGAGAGCTTTGACAAGCTCATATGCTGGTAGAAAAGAGAGAAAGAGACAGTTCAGACAGTTGTGGATTGCTCGTATCAATGCTGCTGCTAGAATGAATGGACTTTCATACAGCAAGTTTATGTATGGATTAAAGCTCGCAGGTATCGAAATGAATAGAAAGATGCTTGCTGAAATGGCAGTGAATGATGCAGCTGGTTTTGCTAAGCTTGCTGAGACAGCGAAGTCAAAATTAGCTTAAGCTGGATAAGGAGTGTCTGTGAATAGTAACTAAAAAATGTAACAGTTCAGCCCACACCATTCGCAAAGCCACACTTTCAGTGATTTTCGCTGCTGCGCAGCTATCTTTGCTCATAAACGGGCATTTCGCTCATAGGATATAGAACAACCTCATTCATGCAAGCGTGATTCGGTTATCCTATCATCCTATGGCTGAACTGTTACTAAAAAATTGAAAAAGTTTCAAAAAATACTTGCAAACAAAAAAGATCTGTAGTATACTATATCGGTGCTCAGAAATGAGAAAACATGCAGTTGTGGCGGAATTGGCATACGCGCTAGATTCAGGTTCTAGTCCACATTTCGTGGGTTCGGGTTCAAGTCCCGTCAACTGCACTCTATATGGATATCAGATAATGACATGGTTGATGATGTCGTTGTCTGATTTTTTTTGCTTTGAACAGAAAGACAGTCATACCCATTTGTAAATTATTATGTTTTATGCAGCAAAAATTACTCTTTTTGTTGAAAAATGGCGGAAAATGTAGTAATATTGACTAAATAAGACAAAAATTATATATGAGGTGAGTGGATGAGTAAACAGTATGTCAATGAAAATTCACAACCGAAAAAGACAAAACGAAAAAAGAAAAATTCTTCACTTCATGGGGATAGAGATATCAAACGAATGGAGAGACAAGCCGGATTTTGGAATCGATTCGACTGGGTGAATAAATTTCGTCACTGGTATGTGGGAATCGGCAGCTTTACACGAAGTATATTCCGTGTGGTTGCGGCATGGCAGACAATTGTTATACTGACGGCGATTTTGGTGGCTTGTTACATATTTGCAGCATTTTATACAGGAAAAGGTGAATTTGTTATCCGACTCGACCAGCCTATGGCAAATGAAGGATTTATATTATCGGAAACCACTGATTTTAGTGAATGGCTGGTGACCCTTCGGGATGATGCGGTGGAGGATGCGGATAATATTAATATTGCTGAGATTGATGAAAACGTCATGAATGTAGATGGAAAACACAATGGGGAAAATTATGTGGCATATACATTTTATTTAAAAAATAAAACAACAAGAAAGCATGATTATTCTTATACCATCACTATAAAAAATAAATATAAGGGAGCGGAGAAAGCAACCTGGCTGATGGTATACCATAATGGAAAACAAGTCATTTATGCAGCACCGAATCAGGAGGGGCATGAAGAGTGCCAGTATTCCAGATGGCAATTCCCTTTTGTGGAAGATGCTGCTGATCCGGAGTATCAATTATCTACTATTTCCGATGAGAATCCAGGCTATATCACAGAAGAAGTGATTCGTTATCATGAATTTACCGATTTGGATGGAATCTATCAGTTGAGAACTATTCCGTTTGTGTCAGACCAGGTTGTGTGTGAAGAAATCAGGAAAGATATGGATGTGGATGAAGTAGATAAGTTTACTGTGGTGATCTGGCTTGAGGGTGAGGATCCGGAATGTGTAAACGATATATTAGGCGGCTATGTGGAGTTTAATATGAAATTTTCCATTGCAGATTAAATGGGCTGTATTCTTCTGCAAATTGCGGGAGATTAGCATATATTAACAGGTTTTAACAGAGAATGCCGGCACTGGCTATATGTGAGTAAGAGCGACAGGCTTTGAAAAAACAAGAGAAAATAAGGAAACGGAGGAAAATGTTATGGATGAAAAGAATGTAACAAAGAAAGTGTCCAAAAAAGAGGCACGAAGAAAACGCAATATGCGTAACACAATCATGATGGCAGTGATCTGTGTACTGTTGTTGTCAGGAGCAACATATGCATGGTTTACACTGAGTAATACTGCGAAGGTAACAAATATGACATTAAAGGTCGGAGAGGCCAGCGGTTTGCAGATTGCTGATGATAACAATGGAAATTGGGGAAGTGTTATAGAATTGGCGACAGGAACTACAGGTGCAAAATTATTACCTGCAACGATGGTAACAAAAGGAACAATTCAAAAACCAATATATAATGATAAAGGTGAAGTGAGTCAGCTAGTAGCTTTGACAGAAGGTGATAGCATGACTTATGAAGACAGTATATCTGCTAATGGAAACGGGAAAAAAATATATTGTGTAACAAAAGTTTTTTATTTAAAAACTGAGCAGGGGGATGCAAATAGTACATTTGATGTATTCCTTTCAAAAGGGGTTAATGGTGAAAATGGAACTGTTTCAACAAATGG
>JAXFDY010000160.1:0-2433 GCA_034172985.1 Lachnospiraceae bacterium | reverse complement strand
TCCATGGCTCGGCAATATTATTGTGGATAATCATCTCATTATTATGCGAAAAATCGAATGTAACATCACTTCTGTGTAAATAGTAATCTGCAAAATATTCCTTAATCACATATCCCTTATAGCCGCAACAAATTATAAATTCATCAAATCCAAAAGATGAATAATATTTCATAATATGCCACAATATTGGAGCATCTCCAATTTCTATCATTGGTTTTGGTTTTAAATGGCTCTCCTCACTAATTCGAGTGCCCAATCCACCTGCCAAAATCACTACTTTCATATGTATCCTCCACAACATTTTATCTTTTATGGAATACTTCATTCTTTCCCTGTTTAACATAAAACAAAAACACCCAACAAAAACCAGGCAGATGTATTATATTCTCTGATTTTTATTGAATGTATTTTTTTCAAAATATGTATCCTCCATGATATTCTCTAAACATCCTTGTCCAGTCTTTAATTGCATAAACTTTTCCTATTTAAGATTGTATCGGCACACTTCACCTATTTAATAACCCCTAAATCGAATTTTATAATATATTCCATGTTGTCAATTCCCTAGTCCCCATTATCACCCATCCGCTATTCCTTCAGACATGCCGGAGACCGAAAGTCTTTCCTATTATCTACTTCCGTCCAAATATCATATCCATCCTGCCTCTCAACAACCGAAATATCCCCTCGACATTTATACCCATGTTCATTATCTTCCAGGTTATGACACAATGAGGTACACTGTGTACAATATATACCAATGCACTGTTTATTTAATATCTGCATTGTGCTCTCACATGGATGCTGATATTTTCTATTTTCCTTTGTAGAAATAACAACCTCTTTGGGAACCAGATGTTTGATAATTTCATAAATACTACATTCACTTTCCCAGTATGCTCCATGATGCGGCATTTTCAAAACATCGCACCTCAAGTCTTTATTACGTCCCAACAGATTTTTCCATCCCTCTGCCTCCAAATCACCAGTAAACAATATTTTACTATTTCTTCCACTAAGCAAGCAAACAATTGACATATTATTTGTATTGTTTCTTAAATATGGATTTATACATTCTGCTACATTTGGATAAATAATACTCAATACTTCTTCTGTCTTTACTAACGAAAGTTGATCATCTTCTGTTGCCAATACTCCCAGTTGCAGAGAAATATCCAATTTACTTTTCGATTCTAATAACTGCTTTAATAATATCTGTTGATTTTTTGTTTGTCGTGTACGATCAAAATTAAACACTACTTTTTCAATTTTCCCTGTTTGAGAAAATTTTGATATAAAGTCGCTTAATCCCTTGCAATGGTCAGAATCTGAATGTGAAATAACTATACAATTTATCGCTTTGACATTATTAACTTGCAGTTCTTTCAATAATTTCTCGCTGTCTGGGATATCAATCACTATAGTGTTTTCTATTCCTTCGTCATTTTTTAAATAAATTACAGCACAATCTCCATGTCCAACATCCAAAAATTTAACCGTCTCCATACTATTCACCCTCCTTATAGGGAGAGGAAAATATCTCATCCAGATAATCAATTACTTCATCATCATTCATAAAGGAATACATTAATGGTTTAATGTCTTTTAAATCGTTTGATTTGTATAATTTACCAGAAAATTGAGCATTTTTTCGCAAAAACCACCCTGGCATATTTTGAGTTATAGAAAAGTCTTTTGTCATGTCATACTCCATCAGGTATATCCAACATTTTCTCTCATTAACATCCACTTTTTCTACCATACCCGTAATTATTTCATATTTTTCGTCCTTCATCCGGTTCTCAGGAGATTTCACATATATTCCCCTATAAATACTACAATACCTCGTTAGTTCATTCTTGTCATGCTCATCTAGGCCAAACGCATCACATATAATATTATTTATTTGTTTTTCCAGTTTCTCATGGTTGTTTTCTGTAATCCTATGAACCAAATCTACTATCTGCTCTTTCTGTTTGGAATTAAACTTTGGAATTGGTGCACTTCGGATTACTGTAGTTAGTAATGTTCTTTTTACGCAATTCATCCTCACATAAGCATTTATAATATCACTGTTAAGCAATGCACATATTAATTCTGGAGGATAATTATTCTCATCCTTGCTGGCAATAACAAAGAACGAATGATTCGGAAACGAACAACTCTCATCCAAAGCAGCACTTATACAATCAATCGTTCCCGGTGTGGCTGACATTTTAACTAAAATCTTTTTATCACTCTCAAATAATTGTCTATATTTTTTACGCAATCTCAGTCCCTTATAATACTTTTTTATGTCATTTTCATTATTTATCAACGAATCATAATCAATACATTCCATATTTTCTAACATTTTATCTGACATATGATATTTTTGAAAATAATCTGCATTTACAATATATGGCGCGATCTTGCGATTATCTGCTTCAACAT
>JAXFDY010000150.1:0-22163 GCA_034172985.1 Lachnospiraceae bacterium | reverse complement strand
CGAAAATAATATGGTACTGTAATAAATACTTGTGTCTGTTCTTTGATTTCCATGTTCCCATAACGAAAGTATAACATAAACCACCACTTTTGGCTACCTTAACCCACCGTCTAAAGCCAGTGGATTGCGGTAGCCTTATTTCAAATTCGTGCATCATAGTTATAGATTAGCACAGTTAGAGCATTTTTACAACTGTAATTCGTTCCTAATTTCCTCAATACGCTTCATTATATCAGCAATAGCCTCTGTCTCACTGGTCGGCTTGAGTTTTTCTCCCTGTGCTTCTTTCTCATGTGCTATTTCTGTACGTTTGGCAATATCTCTGCGGAATACGGTCTTAAATATTACTCTCACCAGAGGCTGTATAAAAAATAACTGGGTGAAAAAGGCAAAAGGAAAATTAAAACATACTAGTTTCAGCCAATTTGCCAATAGTGTAAAAATATGAAAACCTTCATAATACGGATAATACATGATGGCAGCCAAAAAGCTCATGGCCGGACACATCAGACCGACGGTAGCACAAATAATTGCAGATTCAAATATCATTGGATGATTTCTTCTCGGGTCAAAAATTCTGGATACCAGTCGGAAAGAACATGGACTTCCCATTACATTTTCCAGCAAATAAGCAAGACAGAATTCCACAAGCACTACCGTCCATATTGGAAAATAACCACCAAACATATACACTCCACCCTGTTTATTTATGGCCTCTAACACACTGGTAGTTCCATTCATCTCCATAAGTCTGCGTCCATTCACTACATACAGACTGAAAAAGACATATGCATGTACTGTAATTACTACTGTTACAAAAGCAAAAAACATTCTCTGAAATTGATTTCTAGGCATTTTAACACACTCCTCTTTTAATATTTCAGAGCACAAAAAGACACATGCAGTACCTAATGGAATTATGTTCCGTAATCAGATTTACATACTGTAAAAGTACCACATGTGTCGTTTGCACTCTATTTAATTTAACTTCGCTATAATAGCATAATTAATTTTTATTTGTCAAGAAAAATAATGTTTTTTTCTGTTGAAAATCACAGCTCCTATGCCCGCACCGCAGGATAAGAGTAATGTAACAATCCAAAATGCCATATTTCCTGTGTCTCCTGTGTTCGGACTACCTGCCTCTGATTTTGTATCCTTTGTTGCAACAATACCATACTGGCTGAGATGGCTGGTCTTAAACACCAGATAATCTCCAACAATCTGTGCATCCATGTTTTCCTTAATCACACCATCCTGAATATATACCACTTTATAGTCGTCATATCCTTTCAATGTATCTTCAAGTAGCAGGCGAATCGTAATTTCATTATCTTTAATTGAAATGATCTGATTATTAGTATCTATCACACTAATGTCAAATACCTTGAGCAGATTTTTCTCTGTTTTTTTCAACTGTGCCAACAATTCACTATTTTTTACTTCTGCAATTTTAAGGGTGCTACCTGCAGGCAATGGGATAGCAAAAGAGGCATTTCCACCTTCAGTCTTGATTTCACTCACAGTAGTTATTTCCGTTTCTGCATTTTTGGTCCATTTTGCAAAAACTTCTATATATCCGTCATTACTACTAAAATCGCCCCATTCAAGACTTGTACACTTATATTCTTCCCCTGACTGTGAATCTTTGATATACCATCCATCAAAAGTATGTCCCTCACGCACCGGTTTCGCATAGGCAATCATAAATGGATCCATGGATGTTTTGACAACATAATTATCAGTTTTAGAAGCACTGCCTTCTATGGTTCCTCCATTGGCATTCAGTGTAAACTTTATTGTACTTTCGTCAAGCGTATCTGCCTGCCAAGCCGCCATGAGCATTAAGTTATCATTTTCCACAAAATCTTTAGAAGAAATACTTTCTACTTCTTTTTCAAGTGCATAAGCAGTACCACTTGTCAATGCATATCCCTCATCAGTAATGAGACTCGCTTTGATATCATCCGTTATGATATCATTTCCATCTACCCTCAGGCAAATACCAGTCCAATCAATCTCATAACCTTCATTGGGAACAATCCTTACAGCTGAAGCCTGACAACTGTTCTCCTCACTGTCATAATCCATCCAGCCGGATGTTGTATTGACCTGCACTTTTCCATAATTAGCAGAATCACCTCTAAAACTTACGGACATATCCGCTAAATTGCCTGTCCCCGCCTTTACAAATGTCAATCCCTGCACACCCATAAAGATGGAAAAAACATCAATACACTCAGAAAACCAGCCAGTTTTCTTTTGATGCTCAACTTCATAACATCACGCTCCTTTATCATTTTGTTGTTTATGTATAGCTGTTTCATTTTACATTATAAAGGAGCATTTTGTATATAAGGGAACTCCGCCAATCTGCGTAAAAACAAGGTGGCGGAGTCCCGCCACCTCTTAAAATCAAGTTAAAATAAAATTATTTATCATTGTAAATTCGAATCAAACCGACGCGGGACTTGACTCCTGTTTTTTCATAGATTGCCGAAATATGCCGTTCCAGTGTCCGTCTCGATATATTAAGATTGTCTGCGATTACCTGTATGCTGTTCTCCGTATTCACCAGATAATTATATACCTCTGTTTCTCTGGGTGTAAAAGAAAACGCTTCCGAAACTTCCTGCAATTTATCTTTTGGTTTCAAGTCATTCACTGCACTTACAATTGATTCTTCCACTATAGTTTTTCTTTGGGAGGTATATGCCACTGCCACAATACTAACTGCCACAAACAGAAGCAGAGCAATGATAATGGTTATCATACCGACACCAGAGGCCAGTAGTGCTAAAGATGCATTTGCAATAATGGCAGCAGTGATATTATTCACTGCACGTCCCATTCCAGCCCACCGCTCCGGTGGCATGTACAAGTGTCACAGCATTATCAAGGGTACTGAAAATACAGGTCATCAATACCACAAGCAGAATCAGAAGAATACCTGCTACTGCTCTTTTACTCTTTTGGCTATCTGTCAGAATCGTTTCGTTCCCGTTCTGCTCATCATACTCACTACGCTGTCCGGTTTTAACCAGCAGGGTAATGAGAATCAATAAAAATATAGAAAGAATAACTGCCTCCACAGTTTCCCTATTGACAAAATTATTGTTTGCAAACTGAAGCAGAATACCAAGCATATATGAAATACCCACAATCCGTGCTAAATATCTCTCCGTTTTAAGCATACTCACCGAAGTATAAAAAACAGCACTGCCTAATAAACCCAGAAACAGGAACAAAACAAGTCCTGAAACTAATGTTGTCCCATAAGATATATGTTGACTAATCAGAAAAATACATAAAACAGATACAGACATCCTTATATGTCTTTTTTAGAAAACGATTGAAAACTGCATATAAAAGAAAACCCGCGGTACTTACTCCCAACGCATAGTTTTGTGCAAGGACAGTTTTTTCCTCAGACACCGAAAGGGAAATCATATTGTCATATAAATATTCAGCACCTAAAAAAAGAAAGGTGAAAATCCCCATCATTATAATGGAGTTTATGTGATGTTTCCTGTTTTGTATCAGCATACCTACTTCCTCGTTTCTATAGTACTCCTAGGCGTTTGCAAACTCTTCTGGGAGTTTCGCAAACGCTAATAGTATTTCAATAATAATTCTACATGAAATTATAGAAGACGTTATAGCATATTTTGTCAGAAAAGACAAGATTTTGTATTATCAATCTCCTTTCCCAGATATAAATGCAGCAATCTGTGTAAGTACATCTCCATTGCCATTTAAATTGATATTACCCACATTTTCGCAGATACGCTCCACATATTCAAGCTCTTTGAGTTTGTAGAGTGTCTTATTCTCATCCATCATTCTGGCTGTGTTAAGCAGAGATCTGGTGGAAGCCACCTCCTCACGGCGGGTAATGACATTCGCCTGAGCACGTTTTTCGGCTACCAGCACTGTATTCATAATCTCACGAATTTCTCCCGGAAGAATAATATCCTTAACACCTGCATCTGTAATTTCAACAAATAAATCCTTTTCTTTTACTTTCAGCCTCTCATATACAAATCTGGACATCTCATCCTTATTTTCAAGAATCTCATCCAATTTATATTTACCCACATACTCCCGGAGAGCCAGCTGTGCAGCAACATGCATCTGCTCGGCAAAATCATCAATCTCAGTGACAATCTTCACATAATCTGTCACACGATAATTGCAGACAAAATTAATGCGCAGAGATACTTTATCCAGAGTCAGAATTTCCTGACCAAGAATATCCATCTGTGTCAGACGAGTATCTACAAAATCAACATCAATTTTAATATCATTTTTCCAGAAATAATATGTGCCAGCATCCAGAATCTTGACCAATTTCTGATTGAAGTAAAGTCTTGCTTTCTGATACTCTAATACCTCAATCTTTATATAATATATGGATGAAATCTTTGAAAAAATGTATTTTGGAACAGATTCATCTACTTCCGGAGTTGATATATCCACAATTTCGTACTCATGTCTGTCGTTCATTTCCCAAAAGGCATATTTACCATGACGAAGTACTGATGCAAACTTTCCGTTTACAAAGTGAAGCGCCAGTTGCTCATCTGCCACATCTATGACTGACACTTTTTCTGCAATTTCCCTGTCAGCCAGAAGGATATCAAGTGCACATTTATCTGATGCAACAGGTTGATCCAGCTGAACTGTTTCAATTTTCCTGTCACCAAACGTATAATACTTGCCGGCACCCAGCATTTTCATATATCTTCCGTTTTTAAAAAGAAAGCCTTTCTGGTTTTCATTGATAATTATTTTTTTCATAACACGTAACCTCCTAATAAAATACAATTCCAATTGCTCATACAAAACCGGCGGCCGAATACTTTAGTGGTCGCACATTCAGGTGGAAAGAACTACTTTTGACCCGTATATTTAATCCACGGTATCTGTTTTCGGACAAGGCCGGTGATGCATTGCTCCCACAGGAAAATATGCATTTTGCTGCTTTGACATGTGCTTTCGCACACTTTCATCTTTGCCGTTTCCGGCAGTCACCAAACCAACTGGCGATATGCTGTAATTGCATACGGCGGGAGTCGAACCCGCGATAGGGGGGACTAATTCAAGTCCTGAGGGGAGTTGAACCCCATCGAGCAGAGATTTTTATCTCATTCGATTGCCAAATTTCGCAAGTGTTCTTCGGCATACACGCCGGCATAGCCTTGTGCACCGCAGTGAAAAATAAGATTCAGACACTCGCTTGAAGTAACCTTGCATCCATATTCTACCAATTCCATAACTTTCATTCACGGAAAAAAAGCTGCGAACTAAAAAAGTTCACAGCTTTTCTGCCTTTGTAACCTCTCTATGATTTGTCTTCTAAAACTCTCCGGCCCGATTACCTCTATGAATGGACCAAAACTCAAAATCCGAATAACCATTTCCGTCTCATCATCCTTAGCATATCGGATATGTACCAGATAATGTTTATCATCCATACGTTCCGCTTTCTTTTCAAAATGTGCAAAGTGAAGCATACATCGCTCCAGGGCATTTCTTTCATCACAGATTTTCAAAGTAACGTTTTTTAAATGTATATATGATTTTTTATCAGCAAAAAAATTATCTCCATTGTATCTGCTGCATGTGACGATACGGGAAAGATTCACAGTGCCACCATATCTGCATCCGGAAGAAATCAGGCGAAATTTATCATCCTTTTCGGAATATTCCAGACACCGGGGCAAAACATTCATTTGAATCAGACTCCCCTTGCGGTTTTCCATCTCGATTTTAAGTGGAGTTTTCTCCCTGATAGCAGTTAAAATCATGCGAAACCGCTTGATATATCCCTCATCGGAATAAGGATCACCATCTGCGAACTGATCATAGAGATAAAAATCTTCCGGTGTAAAAAGCGGCTCGACATTCTCAAGGCCATCAAAAGATAAGTCGAAAAGGCGAATACGCGAGTCCAGCGAAATCGCTTTCAGCCAACTTTTTTCCAATTTGGTCAGAGGCATGGAAGGAATGTTTTGTATCGGTGAAGACATATCTTTTCTCAAAAGCTGCCATCTCTCATTTTTTAGTGATGGAATAATAGTCAAAACACTTTCTGAAAACGCATGTTGCAAAACTACCTGCTGCAAGACCTTCTCCTCTGTTTCTCCCTGTATGACACAAGAAATAATACCAGCAACTGCATTATAATATGCAGAATAAAGTTCACTAAAAATCACATCGAGTCACCTCCGTCTATTCCATACATCCTATACATAGCTTCCATGTCTTTCTTGAAAATATTTTCAACTGTTCTATTCGAAAAATTCAGCTTAGTAATACGACAGATAAATGTGCGAATCCATGGAATAAGCTCCCTCGTATCATACACATCAGCCAAAAAACGATAATGAGTTTCATCAATCTTTTCTACTGTTCCCACACGTTTTTCACGCTGTAGCCGGTGAACGATATATTCTTCACCGATACCTGCTTTCACAGTAAACTCTACATGTTCCAAATATTTATCATTCTTCTTGCAATTAACCCCCCACATAAACTGCTGAGCATGGGTGAGCTTTGTTCGAAGCTCATCAAAACGTTGGCACACATCACCAATCTTCACATTGGAGAGATAATCAATTCGGAAAGATTTTATTTCTCTGCACTCAGGATGATATGCCAAAAGGTGTTGACGTCCATTTTGTACACTGATAAATATGCGTAGCGGAATCACACAAATCACTTTCGGTTCTGACCTATGACGGGCCAGATTTATGGCTGTAATTTCCCGCTTGCATCTCATGGCATGAAATAATGTAGCAAGAACATCACTGTCGAGTGCACTGGTTATGTAATGATGTTTGAAGCCAAAATGATCTTCTATTTTTTCCTGCTTATCTAATAGGAAGGAACCAATGACACCACAAGGTGCGATTTCAGAATAAAAATGCAATGCATCATTATCCTTTGGCACTCCCATATCATCTGCCCGGCGATATACCATACTTCTGCCATGTTTTTCGCCAATCACAATCCCTTCCTCTATGTATTCTTTTAGTTTTTTACGAACGGTCGATTCATCAAATACCATAGGTTCATTAAAATCAGCCAGATACTCATCGATTTGCTCCAAAATTTCCGTCAGAGATAAAATGGTATCCGATGAATTTAATATATCAAACAAAATAAAATGAAGCGTAATATCACCATCCGTAAAGCTTTTTGCTTTCCACGCTTTATAAAAAGGATTATGTGCTGAAATACGGCTATCAATGGAGATAAACATATTTTTACCTTCCGGAGTTCTGAAAAAGCTCATATAGTCTCCCAGCCAACTCTCCATACGACGACGTTCATTATCATAAGAACGTGCACTTTTCTTATTATATTCACTGCGGCTTTTAAATCCATAGACATAAAATTCGCGCATATAGGCACGAATTTTCTCAAAGTTTTTTATCAGCTCATTATATGATGACATTTTCAAAATCCTTCTCATGTTTCTTAAAAAATTCATAATATACTCTCACATTTGAAAGCTCATTCCATTTTTTTACATCCACAATATCCTCATCCATATCATATATCTTTGCTCCTTTCATGGAAAGCAGAAATGGTGAATGGGTTGCGATAATAAACTGGCACCCGAAAAATCTTGCTGAATCCTCCAGAAATTTTAGCAATTCCTGCTGTTTCTGCGGAGACAGACTGTTCTCTGGCTCATCCAGCAAATACAATCCATCATCGCGGATTTTATCAGAAAAATACATAAAAGCGCTTTCTCCATTCGAATACTCCCGCACATTATCCATGAGATGATTCCTCACATATTTTGACTGAGTTTTGCTTCGTGCCATATTTACCTTCTTCAACTGATCATAATCATCCAGAGATTTCAGTTGGAAATGAGAATATTTTGTGTCCAAATATTCGTCAAATAATTCCTCCCGTTTCTGACTAATTCCATTATTGATACTCCTCATATTAAGCATAAAATCAAAGACATCATCACTTGTGATAATTCTGCTGTTTTTCGGTATAGACTTCTCCACATCATAGCAACACATTTCTGTATAATCTTCAAAAAAATTAGAACGGTTATACAGTGTGTCTCTCTCCAATCCCAACTTTTCCGCAATGACATTTAATACCGTTGTTTTTCCCGAGCCGTTTCCGCCATATAAAATAGTGACTGGTTCCAAGTCCAACATCCTCAGATTATGTTTTGATATTGTCTGAAAGGGATAAAATGTATCGTAACATGTTCTTTTTATACCCATTAAAAAATCATATTCCTGCTCAATATCGGGGAATTGGAAATGTGATATATATACCATATTTGCTCTGCCTTTCTTCCATTCTTTTCTGTTTTGTACTCTATCTGACATAATGTTTTTAGATTACCATGCTCCAATATGAAAAGTATATCACAATAATCTGCTTTTGGCGACCTAAACCCATGTTCTGAAGCAAATGGAATTTGGATCGCCTTATTTAAATACAGTTCTATTTACCTTTACCATGCTGTATCAAATGCCAAATCATTCCCAAAACAAAAAAAATGCCGAGAGCTTATGCAGTATCTTTATCAATAATACTCCATGTAAGGGATGCAGTAAAACTCCTGTCAGAAACGCAACTGCAAAAGACACCATAAGCACATAATCCACACATCGAATTGAAAATGTTTTATACTTCATTTTCCTACTTTGCTTACGCAAATGCACCACAATTATAATTGCCAAAAGCAGTCCTAAAAACCCATGCCAGATTTCACCTGTCAATCGTTGCAAAAAAAGCAGTAGACATAATGCTAACTGCCTATTCTTTGTCAAGTGGTTTATTTTGGTTAATAAAACAGCTCAAATTGACTGAACTTCCACTGACCACCTTCTTTAACCATAATTTGCGTATATTCTTTGACTTCGTAAGCATCAAGATCTTCCGGATACTCATAGAAATATTCATATGGTGTAGCATTCAGGGCATAGTATACTTTTACCGGCATTTTCATGGTATCCCCATCGCTTTCCACTGCCTCAAACACATGACCTGCATACTGTATATTTCCACTTCTTGAAGCCTGTATCATATACAATTCACCATCATATTCCCGAAATCTTGGCTGATTCCACATAAGCTCCGATACAAGTTCCTCCGTAAATTGCTCTGTGAAATATTTCCCAAGCTCCTCTTTCAGATTTTCCATTGTAGGAAAACGCTCGTCTGTAACCTTATAATATAATACTTGCACATCTTCATCATCGGTAGCTTCTATTTTGGACTGTTGATCATCACAGTCGAGCCTCAGAAAAACTATATCTTTGAATAATTCCTCTGCTTCTTTATAAAACTGTTTCATCTCTGGTTCCACCGGTGGCAACCCATCACTGCTGTCATATGTTTCCTTATTTTCCGGCACGGTATTTTCCAACACTTTATTTTCCAACGTCGTATTATCACCCTGTTGTATCTCCTTATCTTCAGTGCCGCATCCAGAAAGCATACCAACAAAAACAACTAACGTCATACATAATATTTTTTTCTTCATAACAAATCCTCCAATCATTTAAAAATAATATCTTCCCCCATCAAATGTATTCCTGATATCTCTTCTACATCTACAGCATTATCGAAAAGAATCAACAGTGTGGTTTCCGCACCTTCACAGGCTAGTTCGCAGCCATGTGCATCAAATTTTCCATTTGTATCCCACATAGAACAAAAAGCAGATTTTTCATTGATATCAACTTTATTTCCCTCCTGATCCAGAAAATACAATTCATCTCTGGACAAGTCCTCATGAGGATTCAAAACCAGATTAAAAGCTTCATTCACATTGAAATTCTCCGGCATTTTTACAGATATAGTACAGGCAACAGGCGACAATCCAATATTTCGAATCTGTAAATTCTTCGGACCTTCTCCCTCAAAGTCCAGCTCATATTGCCTGTTGATCTGATACATATTCGTAACACGATTACTATCCACAGAAAAATCTGCCGTATATACTCCCTCAAAATAATGGGAACCCCATAAAAAATTTTCCACTGTCAGGGTGTAAATTCCATTCTCCGGCACAGATATATACAGCATCCAGTAGCCATGATTGTCATCACTATTGATCCAGCTCTGATCTATTACATAAGCCTCTTCCACCCCCGACAGTTTTACCGATTCTGCTGAAGGAAATGCATGGGGAAATTTCTCATTTACAGCATATTGCAATAAAATCTGCACCCCGTTTGTATCACCCATATAAGATACTAACTGCAATTGCAATTCTTCTTCGTCGAAGGTGGATTTCTCCATATGATCCTCTATCATACGAACATACTCCTCCACATTTTTCCCTTTGTAAACTTCTGTTACAGCCTTCTCCTTACTTATGAATAACCCTTTAACTCCCTCTGCAATACTCTCTCTCAAATCCGCATTAGCCGCAATTACAGTTACTCCAGAAATCAAAAATACCGCTATACTGCATGCAATAGCAGATATTTTTCCGACTGCTCTTTTCTTTTTTGGCTTTTGCACCTCATCAAAAACTTCCAAAAGATGATTTCTGACCCTTCTTTTAGAGCAGTCCGGCATAGTTTCTTTTTCAAATGTTTCATTAAATAAATCACGCATACCTGTCACCCTCCAACTGTTTTTTTAATGCTTTTCTTCCCTCATGAAGATAACCCCACACTGTAGATTCCGACTTATGAAATACTTTTGCAATCTCAGAACATGTATACCCTTCGTAATAAAACATATATAATGCTACTCTCTGCTTTTGAGGAAGTTTTCTCAGAAAAGGAAGCAATCCCTCGCAGTCATACGTATCATTTCTCCCCTGAGGTTCTACATCATCTATATCTGCATTTTTTCTCCACCAGTGCTTCAACGTATTTTTACAGATATTGGATGCTGTAACAATCAGCCATGCTTTCTCGTGGCTTTCATTTTCAAACTGCTCATCACTGCTAAGCCATTTGAGATATGTTGTCTGTACTGCATCTTCTATGTCTGCAATATTTTCCTTAAAATACATTCTGCAGGTCCGGTATACAGAATCTACGGTTCGATTATAACATCTCTCCATTTCCAGTCTGGAACGTTTGAACTCATCTGCCACATTTTTATCCTCCTTCACTTATAATACAATTGAGCAGCATAAATCCTTGGAAAAAAATGAAGCCAATTTCTATCCGTATAGGATGAAACGGCTCCACTATACTAATCGCCGGAAAAATATTCCTTTATAAAAATATATATTTTAAGATAAACAGTACTGCAAGTACATACATGAGCCAGTTAATCTCTTTTTTCTTTCCACATATCAACTGAATAAGGACATAAGAAATCACGCCTATGGAGATACCCTCTGAAATGCTGTAAAATAAAGGCATGGCCAGAATACATAAATATGCCGGAATTGCAGTTGTATAACTGTCACTCGTAAATTTTATTTCCGTGATCGTACTAAACATCAAAAATCCAACCATAATCAGTGCCGGAGCTGTTGCAAATGACGGAATCGCAGTAAAAATCGGAGCAAAGAACATGGAAATCAGAAACAATACTGCAGTTGTAAAGGATGTGAGTCCCGTCTTTCCTCCCGCTGCCACACCTGCAGAGGATTCCACAAATGTAGTAGTGGTAGATGTTCCCAGAACAGCACCTGCGGTTGTTGCGATAGAATCCGCCAGCAAAGCAGGCTTTATCTGAGGCAATTTTCCATTGTCATCAAGCATTCCTGCCTTTGTGCTTACACCTATGAGCGTTCCAAGCGTGTCAAAAAGATCCACAAATAAAAAAGAAAATATAATTACAATAAAATTAAAAATTCCGACGCTATTCATATCAACCTGAAAGCACTGACCAAAAGTTTCTCCGAGTTTTGAAAAATCTGTCAGTTGAAATGACGGAAATAATGTATGATATCCACTTTCCCCATCCGGTACATAAATACCTGCAATCTGGCAGAGGATTCCTAATATCCAGGTGGCAAGAATTCCGATAAGAATCGAGCCCTTAATATTTTTTATATAAAGAATAACGGTGATGAATAGCCCTATAATTGCCAGCAAAGCACAAATTCCCGCTGTATTAAATTCATTTGTAAAACTCACCATAGAAACAAGCGTAGATGAATCTGCCACAGCAAGTCCTGCATTCTGAAGACCAATAAATGCAATAAATAATCCTATCCCCACAGAAACCGCCTTTTTAAGTGATAATGGAATAGAATCAAAAATGGCTTCTCTTACTTTTGTCAGAGAAAGAATCAGAAAAATAATGCCTTCAATAAAAACTGCAAGTAACGCAACCTGCCATGAATATCCATATCCCTGAACAACCGTGTATGCCAGAAATGCATTCAATCCCATTCCAGCCGATAAAGCAAAGGGAAGATTTGCCATAAAAGCCATACAGGCAGTTCCGATAAAAGATGCCAGACATGTGGCAAGTAAAACCGCAGTGCTATCCATACCTGCATCATGAAGAATACTCGGATTTACAGCAAGAATATATGCCATTGTCATAAATGTTGTAATACCTGCTGCCACCTCAGTTTTCACATTTGTGTTATTTTCTTTCAATTTAAATATTTTTTCGAACATTTTGAATCCCTCATTATTTCAAATATTTCTTTACTTTTCTTGAAACATAGAAAATATCCCAGAGATCTATACATGCATTTACTACCAATACAGCCCCTGCAAAAGATACCAGCATCGCTGCAGTTCCAAAAGGATTACATAAAATCAGAATTCCCATCACACACATCAGTACTGCAATTATCAGCATCAGCCACCAGCTTTGATATCCCAGTTTTTTCAAATCAAGTGCATTTTGAAGCTTTCCAATACTGTCCAGTATAATAACAATACTCAAAATCACAAACAAAATTTCTGATAATATTTCCGGTTTTGCAAAAACAATAACCGCCGCTGCAATTCCGATAATTGCCTTTACGAGATCATATTGACCGCCATATCCCGGTGTCTGCTCCCTGAAATATGTAACTGCATGTATCACCCCATACACCAGCAATACAACCGCACAAATATAACAAACAACTCTCACCACAGACCCCGGATACAGAAGCAATAAAAGTCCTGCCAAAAGCTGAAATACCGTGACAAGAATCATATCCTTCTTTGCATTTTTTAAAAAATTCAACATAAAACTCTTCCTTTCATATCATAAATTTTATTTATACTTCTTTACTCCACAAATAACAATACGCCTGAGATCTTGCAGCAAAACGGTTCTTTTTAAGTAATTCCCTCATTTCCTTTTTTGTATACCAGCCCGGCACGATTTCTTCCAGCGTAGAAGAACTTTCCTGAAATTCTCCTCTTGCTTTTCCTACGATACACACATTAATCTCGTTGCTGAAGCCAACCGCACTATAACTTGGTCCTATCAAATCATCGACCTGATACAGTTCAAGCCCAGTCTCCTCAAAAAGTTCCCGTTTAGCCGCCTCCTGCGGTGTCTCTCCTGGATCAATTAATCCTGCCGGAAAATTATATACCCAGTCTCCCACTGCCATCCGAAATTCTCTGTCCATGAGAATTTTCTCTCCACTCTCATCTGTAACAATAATCACAACTGCGTCCGCTTTCTGTCCATGAAGCTGTTCAAATGACTTTATGTCTTTATTTCTGCTTATTATTTCATAAATTTTCTCTTTATGATCTTTTGTTTCATATGTAAGATTGTAACGTGTGATAAATTTTCCTTCCTCTTTTTTTTCAATACCTTTAAATTCCATTGTATTTCCTCCGATTTTATCATTTTTCCATATTTCTACACTCATTCCGGGATATACTAAATCATAGCATATCCCCTTAAAAATGTAAATAAATGCTTTTCCATCCATATTTTCTAAACTTTCTAGAACAAAATATCTTCGACACTCTTTTGCGCAAAGCTCATATAAGACACTTTGTTCGTATTTTTGTTACATTGACATTCATACTAAAACTCTTGCAATTTAACATGTCAAAAGTTATACTGTAAAAAATACTTGTTCTAAGGACGAATAAAAATGGAAGAAAAATTGAAAATGAACTGTTAGATTTTGTTTTAGGCTCCGCCTCCACTTACATGGAAAGTGATGTGGAAATACTCTCGGAAATGGCTGGATTTTAAAAACCCACTATAAAAAAATCCTCAGAAAACTCCATTGCACAGTGGGCAGAAAAAAAGATTGCTCCTGTTATATCTGCAAGTGCTTCGAAAATACATATCAGCGCTATCTTGATACCTTCTTTTACCTTTATAAAAAAGAGCATACTTCGTGGTGGTTATCCGGCGGATCCACCTCATAAAAAGTCTTAAATCATATGGAAAATCCCGCATACTGTGTCATATATAACTCGTAATATTTTCCTTTTTGTTCCAGCAGACTGTGGTGATTTCCACATTCCACAATACGCCCCTTATCCATAACCACAATCATATCTGCATCCCTGATAGTGGATAACCGGTGTGCAATAATAATGCTGGTACGATTTTTCATAACCTGTTGCATGGCATCCTGAATTGCTTTCTCAGTTCTGGTATCTACATTGGATGTGGCCTCGTCAAGAATCAATATTTTAGGATCCGCAACAAATGCTCTGGCAATTGCCAAAAGCTGGCGCTGACCCTGACTGATATTTTCTCCTGAACCTGTCAGTACAGTGTCACAGCCTTTTGGCAGCATCTGTATCATTTCTTTGCATCGGCTCATTTCCAAAGCCTTTTGCAGTTGCTCTTCTGTACTATTTTCATTGGAATACTTCAGATTATTGCGAATAGTGTCAGAAAACAGCACTGTATCCTGCAGCACTATTGCCACATTTTTTCTCAAGCTGTCTCTGGAAACATCCTTAATATTTTGATTGTTAATAAAAATATTCCCATCATCAATATCATAAAAACGCATTAACAGATTTACAATCGTTGTCTTTCCGCTTCCTGTAGCTCCTACCAAAGCCACCTTCTTGCCCGATGGAACTTCCAGACTGAAATCAGGAAGCACCGGATGTTCCGGTTCATAGGAAAATTTCACATTCCGGAAAGAAACTGCTGCACCTGTATCCTCTATAAGCCTTTCCCCTGACATATCCTCACCCGCTTCATCAAGAACACAGAATACTCTTTCCGCACCTGCAATGGCAGTCTGAAGCTGTCCGTAAATCTGGGCAATCTCATTAATCGGGCGGCTAAACTGTTTGGCATAGACAATAAACGCAGAGATGACGCCTACAGATATCATGCCATGAACAGAAAAATATCCGCCAAAAGCAGCTATGATTACAAAACCAATGTTTCCAATACAATTCATAATCGGACCCATAACACCACTGAAGATATCTGTCCGTATCCCTGCCTTTGTCAGAGAATCAGAAGTACTGCAAAACTCATCTATCGTAGTATCCTGATGATTATATGCCACAACTGTACGATATCCGGAAACCATCTCTTCTACAGTGCCATTTAATGTACCCAGAAGAGTCTGACGCTTTCGGGAGAATTTACGCACATTTTTGGACAATATTTTTGTTGCAATGACAGTCAGAATCACCGTGCCACAGCTTAAGAGTGCCAGTTCCCAACAATACCATAGCATAATAGCCATAGTACCGATGATTGTCAGTACACCAGAAAACAGAGAAGGAAGAGACTGCGAAACAGTAGTTGAAATATTTTCAATATCATTCGTCATACGGCTCATTACATCCCCGTGAGAATGGGTATCCAGATAGCGGACAGGTAAATCCATTATTTTTCCGAATAACTGCTCCCGCATCCGCTTTACAATCCTTTGGCTAAGTTTAGCACTGATAAACCCCTGAAGGAGCTGACAACCACTGTACAACAGGTATACTATCAGCATCAAAACTAATGTTGTTGTCAGATTTCCAGTTGCAGAACCTGCAATCATATCGATAGCATTACTCTGCAGACTCGGAGCATAGATACCACACAAAGTTCCAAAAATCACAATGCCAAGCATGCTGATTACCATAATTTTCTCACGGACAAAATATGCCCAGATACGCTTCAAAGTTGCTCCTACATTTTCTGCGTATTCTACCTGTGCAAATCTTCCATTCCGTTGATTCATTCCCGGAATATTCCGCTCAACAGTTTTCTGCTCACTCATTGGTATTTCCTCCTTCTCCAACCTGTGAATAATAAATATCCTGATAAACTTTGCATGACTGCAGCAACTCTTCATGAGTACCGCAGGCAGCTATAGTTCCGCTCTCCATAACAACGATTTTATCTGCTCTTCTCACCGATGCAATACGCTGTGCAATCACAATTTTCGTAATTTCCGGCCGTGCCTCCTTAAGTGCTGTATACAAATCCGCTTCCGTCTTTAAATCCAAAGCACTGGTAGAGTCATCAAAAATCAGAATTTCCGCCGGCTTTAATATAGCTCTTGAAATAGAGATACGCTGTTTCTGTCCGCCGGACAGACTCATACCACGTTCTGCAACAGGCGTGTTATATCCATCTGGTGATGACCGTATGAAATCATCTGCCTGAGCAATAACTGCTGCTTTACTGATATCCTCATCGGACCTATTGGGACTACCCCAGGATATATTTTCTTTAATAGAAATACTGAATAATTCGCTCTTTTGCAATGCAACTGCAATTTTATCTCTCAATATTTTCTGATTATAATTTCTGACATCCTGACCATCCACAAAAACAGCACCTTCTGTAACATCATAAAAACGTGGAATCAAATTTGCCAAAGTGGTCTTTCCACAACCGGTAGCACCCATGATTGCAACTGTTTCTCCCTGATTGATTTTCAGGTTAATATTCTTTAAAACAACCTGATTTGTTCCAGGATATGCAAATGAAACATCACGAAACTCTATCTGTCCTTTTGTATGTGTATCTCCGTCCAACACTCCATCTTTCAATTCCGGTTCGCTATAAAGTACTTCCTTCACGCGCTTCCATGAAACAATGCCTCTTGAAATATTCTGAAACAGCATAACCAGCATTAAAATACCATTGAGAAGCTGGGTAGTATATGTGATTGCTGCCATAATCGTACCCGGTGAGGCCATACCGCCTTTCACCTCATAAGAACCCGCCAGCAAAATAATAACAACCACAATATACATTAGTGCATTCATGACAGGGTTCATAAAAGCAAAAATCACAAGTACACGAAGTTGTGTCTTTATCAGTTCGTCATTGGCTTTTCCAAACCGAATCTTTTCATATGTCTCGCGCACGCAGGCTTTTATAATACGGATACCTGATATATCTTCCTGCATAATTGCATTAATATTGTCAAGCTGCGTCTGTAATCTGTCAAATAATGGATTTGCCTTATATAAACAAAATATCATACATCCCAGAATAAACGGAAGTGCACAGAGTACAATGATTCCAAACTGATGATTCAGGCGGAACATAAAGAATATACTGCCCAGTGTCAGCATAGATGTACGAATCATCCCCCGGACAAACTGTGCAACGAGATTTTGAACCTGTGTGATATCGTTGGTCACCCGGGTGACTAACGAGCCTGTTCCAAATCTGTCAATCTGAGGAAATGAGAACATCATAATCCCGCGAAAACAATCCTTACGCATTTCGTTTCCAATATTCTGCCCCGTCATATGAACAAACACATTATTCATCGAACCGCAGAATCCGCCGAATAACACAAGGCATATCATGAAAATTCCCAGTGTCAGAATCAGATGAACATTTCTTCCAAGCACTCCCTCATCCACAATCCGGCTCATAAGTCCCGGCTGAATCAAATCCATCAGCACTTCTCCTACCATAAACAATGCTGCGAGAATTGCAAAATGAAGGTATCTTTTCACATATTTCCACATAATAATTTTCCTCCATAAAAATCAGTGCCGGAAATCACTGTGGGGTTTGCCATGATGTCCATGAACTCCGCATTTCATATCATGATAATGATCCTCCCAAAATGAATTAAGTTTTTCCATCAAAGAAAGCAATGTCTCTTTTTCTTCTACGGAAAGACAGGAAAACATTTCCTGATGGCGCATTTTTCTCTGTAGTGCAGCTTCCTCCGCCTTTCTCTTACCAGATTCCGTCAGCCGGATATCTGTTGTCCTGTGGTCTTTTTCGCTTGGTGTACGGCAAATCAAGCCCGCATCCTCCAGTTTTCCTATCACCTCACTCGCTGATCCAGGCTGTATGCCTATTCTTTCTGTCAATTCCCTCTGGGTAATCACTCCGGATTCATTCAGTATAATTAGAATCCGTTTCTGGCTGCCTTTTCCCTCATACAAAAAGCGTATCATATGTCCGGAATCCCGCAGATTCATAACCAGCTTGTGATCAATATCAAGAGCTGCATAATGCTCAGCTGCACCCGGATGTTTTAGTTTATGATAATTATCTGTCATTTTAATTTTCTCCTTTCATTTGTTTCGGTACCTTGATATTTCATTCTGTTTTTTTATTTTTGTCAAGGTACCTTTATATTTTTTAAGTAAAAAAATCTGCTATGTGATTTCCAGTTATCAACATAGCAGATTTAGGTATTCATATTTACATTCCAGATACTTTCTGATATTCCCGCAATTTTTCTCTTGCATCGGGACTCAGGTATTTTGGTACTATAATTTCGACTGTGACATATTGGTCACCTTTTGAAGACGGATGATTCATAACCGGCATTCCTTTTCCTCTCAGACGAATTTTGCTGCCGGATTGTGTTCCCTCTTTAATCTTGCAGCTGACATCTCCATATAGTGTATGCACAATGGTTTCTCCTCCGAAAACCGCTGTTGTATAAGGAATCTGAATCGTTGTATAAATATCGTCTCCTTTTCTGGTAATACCCTGTTTTTCCCTGACAGTTACTTGCAGAAACAAATCTCCGGGAGCACCACCATTCACTCCCGGCTCCCCTTTCCCTTTTAGACGGATTTTCTTTCCGCTGTCAATTCCTGCCGGAATATGTACTTTTAACGACTGTTCTGTTCCGTCAGCATTTTGAAACCTGATTACTTTGTCACATCCTGATACAGCATCTTCAAAAGAAATGGCGATCTTAGCCTCTGCATCTTGTCCTTTTTGCTCATAATTTCGATGTCCGAATCCAAACCCTTCCCTTCTTCTGCCAAAATCATGGCCAAAAAAATCTTTCAAAAAGTCATCCATATATCCATCTTCAAAATGATATTCCTGATAACTTCCCGTATTCTGACCAGTAAAGCTATCATCTTCAAATCCATACTGGTCATACATTTTTCTCTTTTCTTCATCACTTAACACATTATAGGCTTCTGTAATTTCCTTAAACTTCTCTTCTGCCTGAGAGTTTCCACGATTTGTATCCGGATGATATTTCTTTGCAAGTTTACGATAAGCCTGCTTTATTGTTTTTTCATCTGCATTCCTACTAACGCCAAGCACTTCATAATAATCCTTTTTTGCCATTCCAACCACCTCCGATGATACAATAATTCCCTATAAGAGGACGAAATATGAAACGGGAATACCCGTTTCAGAGTATTCCCGTTTCAAAGTCTCTTTTCAATGCTTCCCTTAGGAATACATTTACTATCCTTCTATTGTAATATACTTTTTCTCCTCTACAGCAGGCTTTACCTCTTTCTTAGGAACTGATACTTTCAGGATTCCATCCTCAAACTTCGCTCTGATATCCTCCTCAGTCACATCCTCACCTACATAGAAACTTCTGCTGCAGCTTCCATAATATCTTTCGCGACGGATATATTTACCGTTCTCATCTTTCTTATCATCATCCTTCTTTGTCTCAGCACTGATTGTCAGATAACCATCCTTTAACTGAGCTTTCACATCTTCCTTCTTATATCCCGGAAGATCGATATCCAACTCATATCCCTTATCGTTTTCTTTCACATCAGTTTTCATCACAGTTACAGCCGGTGTACTATATCCTGTAGTCTTCCTTACCGGTCTTGCAAAATCATCAAAAAAGTCATCAAATAAATTTTCTCCAAAAATACTAGGCATCAACATAAGTCATTCCTCCTTTTTTGTGTCCCATCGGACAATCCATCAAACATTGTCACCTTTCTTTTTAGAGCAAGTAAGATGGATTCTGTTCATCCTCTTTTCTTGTTCTGAGTATGTTATAACACTTTTGTTGGCACTCGTCAAGAGCGAGTGCCAATAATTTTTGTGAAAATTCTGTGAACTCTCATGTCTTTTTTCTTTGAATATAATCAATGGTTTTTCTGCACGCACTCTTACACTTGCATCCAATGCCCTGCAGTAGTTCCTGTGCAAATTCTGCTGCATCATTTATTCGTCATTTTCTCCAGTTTCCGCATTGCCTTAAATTCCAACCTTGCCATGATTACTGTCACTACAGCCGCCATCAGGTCAGCAATCGGTCCTGCATAAAGTATTCCCTGAATACCCATGATCATCGGAAGAACCACCAACAATGGAAGAATAAATAAAAGCTGTCTTGTCAATGAGAGGAAAATACCTTTCGCCGGTTTTCCAATAGAAGTGAAAAAGGTTGATGTAATAGGCTGCATAAAATTCATCCAGGTAAAGAGCAGAAATATTCTGAAAAATTTTACACCAAACTGAAAATAACTATCTGTTCCTTCCCCAAAAATAGCAAGTATCTGACTTGGAAATAACTGGAACAAAATAAAAGAAAGTATAGAAATACTTCCTCCGGCAATCATCGCCAGACGGTATGTCTCACGTACTCTTCCGTATTGCCCCGCACCATAATTAAAACTTTCAATGGGCTGGCTTCCCTGCCCGATCCCGATGACAATAGAGAAAAATACCTGATTTACCTTCATTACAATGCCTGCACATGCCAGCGGAATCGCATCTCCATATACCGATAATGCACCATAATGTTTGAGCGAATTATTCATCACAATCTGGACAACCATCATGGCAATCTGATTAAAGAAAGATGCGGTTCCAATTGCAATAATTTCTTTCGTATATCTCCACTGTATTTTCAGATGTTTGAATAAAAGTGGAACTGTTTTATAATGAAGCAAATATTTTATGACCATTGCTGCTGAGATAATCTGTCCAATAATGGTTGCATAGGCTGCTCCTGCCATACCCATATCCAGCCACATGACAAAAATAGCATCTAATACAGTATTAATAACAGCTCCTGTTAAATTACATATCATAGTCATCGTTGGGTTACCATCTGCCCGAATTAAATGACCTCCTCCAGTTGTCAAAATCAGAAACGGAAAACCAACTGACGTTATACCTACATATGTCTGTGCATAAGAAAGAACGTTATCCGGTGCGCCGAATCCTTTTAATAACGGGGTAAGAAAAAGCCGTGTCACCAGACATAATACCAGACCACAAAGAAACAGCATCACTGCCGCATTTCCAATAAAATATGGTGCTTCTTCTTTATTTCCCCTCCCCATATTCAAATTAAAGCAGGATGCTCCACCGATACCAAACAATAGTGCTATGGCGATACAGGAAGTCGATAGTGGAAATGCAATATTGGTTGCTGCATTGCCAAGGGTACCTACTGCCTGCCCGATAAATAACTGGTCTATAATATTATAAAGAGCACCTACCAGCATGGCAATAATACTTGGAACTGCAAATTTTGCCATTAAACCACCGATTGGCGCTGTTCCTAAAGGATTTACATATGTTTTTTCATTCATAACTTTTTACTTCTTTCTTAATATCATTTGAATTATACGCCCCTCCTCAGGTCGTTGACCTCAGGACTCTTCCCAACTTTGTTGGGCCCCTCCTCAGGTCGTTGACCTCAGGACTCTTCCCAACTTTGTTGGGCCCCTCCTCAGGTCGTTGACCTCAGGACTCTTCCCAACTTTGTTGGGCCCCTCCTCAGGTCGTATTATACCATTTTTTTTATTTATTTGTAATAATTTTCAAAAAAGAACCAACAAATGCGATATCTTGGGCATTTATTGGCTCATTTTATAATTTATTAACGTATGAGTGTTATTTTTTCTTTTTCAATATGATACACCTTGTCACATAGTACATCTATATCTTCTTTTATGTGAGATGCAATTAAGATAGTTGTACCTTGTTCCTTTAGTTCTATCAAAATATTTCTAATATCCAATACTCCTTCTTCATCTAATCCATTGAATGGTTCATCTAAAATTAAGACTTCTGGTTTTTCCATAATT
>JAXFDY010000017.1:0-4451 GCA_034172985.1 Lachnospiraceae bacterium | reverse complement strand
AAGTCAGGGGGATGCTGGAAGCGATTGCAGATGGTCTGGATCTCCCGGAAGAGCGATTGAAGCGGTTGATTGATCAGGAATTAACGGATATTCTGAATAGAAAACGACAGGAAAAAGAGGCGGCAGAACGCATGAAAAAAGAAAAAGAATCTGTCAGTAATAAAGAAGAGAAAGATATGTAAGATAAGATATGAAGTTATTCGCAAAAAAGATTATTCAAATCATAAAAAAGATTGTTCTGGCATTGTTAATACTGGTGATTTGTTCGATTATCATAGCCATGACACAAGGGTATCATCCCAAATTCTTTGGATATCAGGTCTTGCGTGTACTGACCAGTAGTATGCAGCCAACCATCAGCGAAAATACATGTATTATTACAAAAGAAGTTCCGCAAAATGAACTGAAAGTCGGAGATATCATTACTTTTATATCAGAAGATGCCCAAATATATGGATATTATAACACACATAGGATTTATGATATTGTTGAAGAAAACGGAGAGGTCAGGTATATTACAAAGGGAGATGCAAATCCTGTGCCGGATGACGAGACTGTTTCCTATTCCCAAATCACAGGTATTTTTGTAGGAGAACTTCCGGGAGGTCAGTTGATAGGACAATTATTCGTGGCACTTTCTGATAATAAAGTGTATTTTCTGGTTGTTATGCTTCCATTAGGACTTTGCCTGATTTCATATGTATGGCAGATTATCGGGTTCATTACTCATCGGGATGAGGATGACGAAGAAGAGGATGACGAAGAAGAGGATGACTAAAATAAATTTTATTAGAAAATGAAAGGAAGTGATTGACATGGCAGGGAATAGAACACATAACCATAAGTGGCTCAGACTGCGCAGGTCAATCATTTGCCGGTTAAAAGAGGAACTTGAAAATATTGATGTAAAAATCATGGGACATGTGCTGACAATCGTACTTCTAATTTCAGTGATAGCAGCAACAGTAGCATGGTTTAGCATGAGCGCATGGGCAAAAATGAGTAGAATGCAGCTGAGAAGTGCAGATTCCACAGACATTGAGATTAGTTTGAAAAGTGGAGATGAGTGGGAAGATGTTGGTTCAATCCTTTCAAATGACTCCACAGCTGGATTTACCATATCCATGCCGTCGTTTAGCAATATTTATGATAAAAACGGAAATCCTGTGACCAGCATGGATTCGGGAATCATGGCACCGGGAGTTTATGGAGAATTTTCATTTTATGTGAAGTCCGTAAATGATAAGTTTGATGCATGTGATATTAGCATCATAAAACTTTTTGAGGTTTCAGAAGATGTTGATACAGAGTCGGAAACGTACAGACAAATTGAAAAAATGTTGGATGGTCATATTTTATGTTTTGGAAATCGAGACAAAGTAAACGGAAAATATGTATATTCATCCTATCTTTCAGAAGATACTTTTATAACTGTATCAAATCTGCAACCGGGGACAGAACAAAAGGTTACCATATACTGGGTATGGCCTTATGAATATCAGAATCTGGCAGAGGATGTGTTTGCTGATGGGAATCGGTCAAGGCCGTTGTTTGTTCTTCCGGAGAAATCAGAGTTTGAAAGTATGACTGATTATGATTTGAGTACAAAAGAGACAATGAGTGGAAAGGTGTCAATCAGCCAGGTATTTGACTGGACAAAATTCAGCGCTGAGATTTGTAATTATTTAAATGAGGATAGTGCGATAAAACAGGCTGAATACCTTTCAGACTGGTATGATTATGGAGATACTTTGATTGGTAATTATGTGACGGGACTATCTTATCAGGTCATCATCAAGGGGGTGATGGCTGATGAGTAAAAATGTATGTATGGAGCAGTTGTTTCATCAGCTGACTGGGGAATTAGAGGAGAAAAAACGGCTGGACAAAGTTTTTCACCAGTTATGGATAGAATCTGAGCGAAAAAGTAACATGACTCAGGCAGTAGAAGAGGTATTAGAAGAACAGACAGATCGTGAAAGACATCTGAGAGCATTAGAAAATCAGTATCGGCAGTCATATGAAGTAAAAAGAAACGAAGAATTAGCCGATATGATAGATGACATCATTTTTGAAATAGATGAAGAAGAAGATAAGATTAAATGGAATAAATATAAAGCAGGCACGGTGAAACGACTGAAAATGGTTGCCGGATTGATGGCAGTGCTTATGTTACTGTTATCGATAGGATATGCCTGGTATGTACATTTTGCCAGACAAATCGTGACAGATCAAATGACAATCATGACTCCATATACCCTCTATTTATTAGAGCCGGGTGCAGAGGATTATCTGGAACTTTCAATCGGTGATTTGCATCCGGGAGAAACGAAACAGATAGTGGTATGTGTGAGCAGTCACGATGTGGGAGAAACAAAAAAATCAAAAGACGGTGTATTTACTTACACCATGGAACTGGCATATACCAATAACTTGAATCTGGATTATGATGTGTATTCGCTTACACCGGTTGCAGAAACCTCCACAGAGGCAGATACAGAATACATCGCATCGCAGTACACAAAAGAGGGAATTTCAAAAACCTATTATTTTTTAAAGACTGAGGATGCACTTGCATCAGATAAGGGAAAGACTGATACATATAATCGGGAAATGTATGGAGATAATCTGACAGGAATTATCAATCTTGGCAATTATGAAATATTTGATCGGCAGAAGGATGGAACTGCTTTTAAACTGAATCTTGGAGATGAGAAAAATGAATATAATTATTATCTGATCGAAGTAACAGTTGATTCAGCCATTGATTTTAACAGTTATGTAAAAGAAACAGATATGATATATTTAATCGCAAAGGCAAAACTGCCACAGCCGTTAGAGATTACTTCTGAGTAGAAAAAGAGGTGAAAAAAGTTTGAAGAGAGGGAAAAAGATAAACAAGTATAAGAAAAAAATGAGATATTTAAAGGGTACTCTGCTTCTTTCTCTTCTTCTTTTGCTTCTGGCGGGTGGAAGTGTATTGGCAAAGTATTATTCCCTGCAAGTAAAAAAAGGTGTGGCTGTGGCTGCGGACTTATATTTTGAAAGCGATAAATTAAGTAAGGTTACCTATAATAATGGAGATGTGTCATTTCAGAGTTTTGTGCCTTATGTGGGAAATGGTAAATGGAATGCAGATGGTGTAAGTGAGGCAATTCTGGACATTCATATTATGAATTATAAGAGTAAACTTCAGTATAATGAGGGAATTGACATTACATATGATGTTTATGTAAAAATGGCAGAGATAGAAGACCGGACTATTGATTACCGGATTCAATATGGTAATACGACAAAAACCATTTTAAAATCCACAGATGAAGTTCAAAAAATGTTTGAGGGAATCGTTCTTCCGGGAGCAGATGAGCAGGAGAAAACGAAGAGCAATGTCTTTACTTTATTATATACTCCAAATGGAGAAAAAGGAGAACCAAAGCCGCTTTATCTATGGGTGGTACCGACAGCTCCATCTTATCTTGCAGAAAGCAGGGAAAGTTTCACTTTGGGTGGAGAGATGAAAGTAAGTGTATTTAATGAACCATTCAGTATTACTGGTCAAATGGATGTTCTTTTGGAATGTTCAGAGGAAAATGAAAGTTTTACAGAAGAGGAAAGAGCTAGAATTGCCAGCCAGTCAGCTCTTGTATATACCATTACTACGATGGGTGAGTATTCGGGAGCAGTGGATGAAACTCATAAAAACCAGGTTCCGATACTTCTTTCTTATAATACAAATTATCTGGAACTGGACAGATTTAGCCAATTTTACGGCAGCGAAGTTGTAACGGAAACAGGAGAGGGAATCAGAACGATCAGGTTATGGGTCGATTCTTATTCTCAAAGTGAAATCGTGTTTTATAAAACGAATCAAGAGGGATATCAGCTTTTAAATGATAATACAGACAGTTATCAGGAATTTAGCCAACTGATTACATGTGAATGAATGGGTAGCATAAGGATGTGAAAGATATGAATATACGAATGATACATAAGAAAAAGTTCATCATAAGTATCTGTGCGATAGTTATGATTGCTATAGCGATTCCGTTTATTTCGTCTTATCTGACTGCGAAAAAGACGAAGGCAGAGGAAGAAATCGGGACAAAAATTGCTTTGGCTGTCACTTATCTGGAACAGGAAGGATATATCGAGGAAACAGGAAATTATACGGTATATGGAACAGAGAAACATTATCAGACGAAAGAAAACGGAAATATTCCTGTCAGTGTAGAAGAGCTTGTGGCAGAAGCACCTTCTGATAAAACTTATGCGATTAATGAAGAGAAAGATTTGCTTGCACTTATGATTTTGAGTACCCAGACAGATTTGGAGGGCTATACTTTTTCTGTGGATCAGAAAACAGGAGTAACAAGTACGACAAGCTATAGTGTTAAAAATGAGGCATATGGATTTGTAGGTATTTCCCCTATTGCAGAGCATCCTTTTAAGGG
>JAXFDY010000135.1:0-4063 GCA_034172985.1 Lachnospiraceae bacterium | reverse complement strand
GATAACAAAAGGCTATAATCTGCCATGTGATTATGTGATACATACTGTAGGACCGATATGGAATGGTGGAAGGAATAGAGAAGAGGAACTTCTTGCTAACTGCTATTTTAATTCTATGAAGCTGGCAATGGATAATGGAATTAGGTCTATTGCATTTCCTTCTATATCAACGGGAGTATATAGTTTCTCGGTTGAGTTGGAAGCAAAGATTGCAGTACATACAGTAAATAGGTTCTTGCAGGATAATCCGGACAGTTTTGATTTAGTGGAATGGGTGCTGTTTGATACTCACACTGAATCAGTATACGAAGCAGAAGTTGATCAACTGTATAAAATGATATAATAAAAGAGTAAAGGTATGGCAGGTAAAGTAAGGAGAATAAGGTATGAGCGAGATTGAAATTACGGGAGTATTTGAGAACGTACTTGGAATGATTTATTCGGCAAAACAGAAAGCTGAGTATCAGGTTAATTCTACAATTATTGATTTATATTGGTCTATTGGTGAGTATGTTTCAAAACAAATTGATGTAAATGGTTGGGGCAAGTCTACTGTGAAGGCTTTGTCTGAATATATATTGAGTAAAGAACCTGGAATTAGAGGATATTCATCACAAAATATTTGGAGAATGAAACAGTTTTATGAAACTTACAAGGATAAACCAGAACTCTCAAAGCTGTTGAGAGAAAATACATGGTCTAATAATCTGCATATTATCTCTAAAACAAAAAGCTATGAAGAAAAAGAATTTTATCTAAAACTTGCGTCAAAGGAAAAATATAAGGCAAAAGAATTGGCGAGACAGATTGATAGTGGATATTATGAGAGGTTGCTTTTATCTAATGGAAAAGCCCCATCTGCAATCGAAAGTAAAGATATGACAGGTGTTCTTAGGGATATGTATATGTTAGAGTTTCTTGATTTGCCAGAACCATATAAAGAATATGACTTAAAGAAAGCAATTTTGAAAAATATGAAAAAATTTCTTCTTGAATTTGGAAGAGATTTTATTTTCATTGATGAAGAATATCATGTCCAAGTGGGAAATAATGATTACTATGTAGATCTTCTTTTTTATCACAGAGAGTTACAGTGTTTAGTTGCAATCGATCTAAAAATTGATGATTTCAAACCTGAATATATGGGAAAAATGGATTTTTATTTAGAGGCATTGGATAGAGATATTAAGAAGCCTCATGAAAATCCGAGTGTAGGAATGATTCTTTGTAAAAATGCTGATACGGATGTCGTTGAATATTCTTTGAGTAGAAGTTTATCGCAGACAATGATTGCTGAATATAAAACTAAGTTGATTGATAAGAGTATTCTGCAGAGAAAACTAGCTGAGTTATATGATATTGCAGAGGAAGAGGTGAAAAACTCTCAACAGGATTGAGAGTTATGAAAATGTGAGAAATAGGAGTGTGATGTGATTGGAGAGATTGTTCAATCATCAGATAATAGATGAATTATTTACATTATATGGCAATTTCTCGCATTGTAAAATTTGAGATTCCTAAGTATTTAGAAAATTTAATAGGTATAGTTATTGATAAATTTAATGAATCAGGGATTAGCACAGTCGATATGCTTCAATACATGCTGGATAATGACATTAATAATTGGATACATTATTATGCTTATACATTCATAATACCAGTAGCAAAAGGAGAAGAAAATGAAGCCGTAAATGATTTAAGTGAATTATTTGCTTTTGTTTTGACGGGTTACATTTTAGACACATTCCGTGAGAAGAGAATAGATATAAAGAATCTTGTTGAAGGGCAAGTTTTGGCACACAAAACAAACCAGTATGATTTGACGGTGGTTGATGGGGTTGAATTTAAGCGAGATTATTTTGTGTTTGAAGGGAAAGCCTATCTGTACAGTATATTAACCAATACAAATACAATGCGGTTTGGGGATACAATGCCAGCGTTTGCAAGAATAATCACTGAGCAGGTAAAAGATGGGAATATTTTATTAAGGCTAGATGAACGATTGGCTTTGCCCATAAATCAGGCAATATCATATTCAACTTTGAATTTTGAAAAGTATAGGGGACCACAGTTCCATTTTAAAGATTCTATTTTAAAAAATCCAAAAACTATAACAATTCATATAGATGAAAACACAGCAGATAAACTTTTATTAGTGGTAAAGAAGAAAGTCGATAATAACAGTAAAAAGGACTTTTGGCATATTGAATTGGAGACACTTCCATACAGAGATACAGCATCAAAGGGAAAGTATTGTATAACTACTTTTTTACACGGTATGTATTATCCAGAGGATGATTGTTTTACACATATTGACTGTACAAAAAATCAATATGAAATGTTGGAATATATAAAGAAATATTCAGAATGTGAACCAGATATACCTGTCGATTTACATACTAAGAGTAACGAACTTCATTATAAGATATGGTGTATAGAAAACGGAAGATACACAAGAGAAGTATGGTATAATTTAATGACAGCATCTTTGAATGAAAAATATAGAACTTTGCTGGATGAGATATTGGCATGAAGTATGAAAATAGTTGTGAACGGATGTGTAAGACATAAATGAAGATGTGTGAGGAGAACAGATTATGTCAGAAAAACGTATAGTATATAAAGTTCCTTCGGAGGTAAAAAAACAAAGCATAGAGACATTAAAAGTGCGTAAAACGACATTGGAATATCTCCGTCAAAATGGCTTCAAGACAGTTGAAGTCATAATTGATAAACAACTTGAAATTCCAAGCAAGTATAGAGGAAACATTTATGCGTATCTTATGTTTGGAATTGAGGACTAAGATTTGTTTAGTGACTAAACAAATATAAGAGTTAATCGAAATTTATGTATGATTGAGAAAAACATTCTTTCTAAAAGAAACAGGTATATGTTATACTTAGAAATGATTATGCGGTTCCAGCCGATATTACATATTATGATGAGAAATTAATGCAAAGGAGTTACAATCAAATGGATAACAATGAAGTAGTAACAGAAGAAGAGGCAGCAGTTGTTGAAAATAATACAGGTATTGAAATAGAGCCTTTATTTGAGGAATATGTTGATTTTGACACATTTTCAAAGTCAGATTTTCGTGTTGTAAAGGTAAAAAATTGTGAGGCAGTACCTAAGAGTAAGAAACTTCTTAGATTTACACTTGATGATGGTACAGAGAATGAAAGGACTATTCTTTCAGGAGTACATGCATTTTATGAGCCGGAGGAACTTGTAGGTAAAACTTTACTTGCAATCGTAAATCTTCCACCACGTTCTATGATGGGAATAGATTCATGTGGTATGCTTCTTTCTGCAATTCACAATGTAAATGGAGAAGAAAAACTGAATTTGGTAATGTTAGATGATGCAATCCCAGCAGGTGCAAAATTGTATTAAGAGTATAAATGTCACATGGTTGTTAATAACTGTGTGGCATTTTATCGTTGTTGTTGATAAGGATATGAAAAGCTGTCTAAAATAGAAAGGAGAGCCGGATTGCTGCTCCGACTCAATCCTCCACATGGAATACATCTTCCACCAGCATATTAAAGTACTTTGATATTCGCAGCATAAATTCGGCAGATGGGGTACTGTCCCCACGCTCTATCCTACCGACAGTTTTGGTGCTGTATCCGATAGCAGCGGCAAGGCCATCCTGGTAAATGCCACGCTGCTCCCGGATTTATCTGATATTATTGGTAACCGCCATAAAAATCCCTTCTTTCAGTTCTATAGATATTTTCTTATTGTCAATTATGCAAAATAATATGTCCAATAAAAAGGACTTGCAATTTTATCGGCAATGTCCTGTAATAGCAGAAGCATCAGATTTTCCAAGAACTTTTCCAAATATGTCTAAGCGGTCATTTTCACTAACATTGATAGGTGCATACTTTTCATTAAGTGAGATAATGGCGAGGCTGTGAAGACAGGAGATAAGGCAGGAACGACAGGACTGTGGTTCACCGGACTGTTGTCAGCAGTACTCGTATGTCTCGGATTAAAAAGAAAAAAGAGGAGTCAACAAGTCTATAAATAAAATAGAATCCAAAAGAAAAATCA
>JAXFDY010000103.1:0-5052 GCA_034172985.1 Lachnospiraceae bacterium | reverse complement strand
CTTTATGGCGAGAATGCGTCAGATGAAAGATGCACTTGCAGAGGAAGGAAAAGGTGGTACAAGTACTTTTGAACTAAATTATGCTCCAAAGCAGGACGAGAAGCAATATAAGGAAAGTATCGGATATGAGCAGTTAACAGGTGATCTTTACAAAACAAAGTTCTTGCTGGAATCCCTCTATGATACAAGTATAGACCCAGATAAAGCAGAGCTTGAAATTGACATGACAGTCGGTTTTAAAGGTAATCCAAACATCGGAAGCGTTGTATTTCATGAATTGAAAAAAACTCCAGAGTACAAGGATTTTGTTCAACTTTTCAACCCTGCAACCGATAGCATCATAATTATCGGCTCGTTATTTGGTGGAACAGGTTCC
The DNA here is from genome assembly GCA_034172985.1 of Lachnospiraceae bacterium. Taxonomy (GTDB): domain Bacteria; phylum Bacillota; class Clostridia; order Lachnospirales; family Lachnospiraceae; genus CAG-303. Next base: position 4,676 of record JAXFDY010000103.1, on the reverse strand, counting down.
AGTGGAATACCAGAATTGATTACTGCAATAAGAAACAGCAACGAGATGAAACTTCATCAAGCTCGTCTTGGTGCAATCATGGTTCTTCCTTATTTCTCACTCATTCCAAAGCCAGGAAGCCCAATTAACTCAAGCCTGTTCAATTCTAAGACCAAAGCAGCTTTGTCTTACTATGAAGATTCTGGCTTAAATGAAAATGTCAATGCAATCTACTATGTAGGAGATAGCAATGATACTAAGCTTGACCACAATATTGGTGGTAAGGAACAGCTGAATAGAGCAAACTTTGTTGAGTTTGTAGCTGCAATGTCTATAGTCCATTTTGTTACAGATGATCCAAACAATGTCAAAAAAGGCAATGCAAAGACAGAATATTTCAAGTATGCTGTTGAAGGAGAACTATATGGAGCCAATGGTAAAAGTTGTATAGACCTATCTGACCTGCTTAAGGACAAAACAGTTTCGGTAATAAGACCACTCTGTTCTCTTACCCTTGCAATGAAATATTTCCACGATTGCATTGAAGGGGATAAGAAGAGTCTCTCAAGAGTGCAGTATTTCAGTCAATTGGGTCTTGAAGAATTAACATGGGACACCAATTCTTCAATAAGTAATCCTGATAAACTTCAGGATACTTGTTATTATTTGCATGAGTTTTATGAGTTGTATAAGTCTTGGCTCGATGAACTCAACAGCGACAATAATGGTCATCAATTGAAATTGTTCAATTTGAAAACTCCTATAGGTGAGAAAGACAATTACGGATTCCATAGAATATTTGCTCATAAAGATCAAACCGAAGAAAAGGGTGGATTCATGGGCGGCAAAAAGTCTGTGCCGAGATTTGTGAAACAAGACATGGATGTTGCTATGAACAACGCTCTCACTGAGAATGGACATTTTGAGAAAGGAAAAACTCTTAAAACACCTCAGAAAGAGTATGTACTGCTTGACATCTTGCGTACAGCATCTAATAATATAATGAAAGATAATACAAAGATTAAAATCTAATAAGTATGAGTACAATTTGTATAGACAACACTTCTATTGGAGGAAAGGGCTTTGTCAATTCGCAGGTTGTTAGATCGCAGATTGAGGATGCCCAGAAAGCAAGTGGTGTGTCATTAAATAAAATGGGAACTTCTATCCCAACACCTTATGCACGACTTTTCTTATTTATAAGTGCATTCAGTGAAATCAACAGCAAGCAACAGGTAGATCCCTATAATGCCCACACAGGTATTACAGCATACCATGCTCTTATAAGTGAGTGGCTTGACATGATGGAGTTTATCTTCGTTTATGGACACGATAGACATAATCTCCAAATTATACCATGGGATGCTAGTGATGTGGACCTCCTAAAACACAGCAGCAACCCTAAACATGTCAAACTTGCAGAAGCATTACAAGACGGAATTGACAACACTCCTAAATTAAATGGTTACAACAAGATTTACATCTTCCGTTATGATAATGTAATCCTCGGTGGTACATCTCCTTTGTCATTAGTATATTCTAGTCCTAACTGGCGTCGTCAGAATAAGAATGAATTCTATCGTGTAGGTGGCGGCTATCTTTTTGATGACCAGATTGTGCCATTGCATCAGCGCGGTATTGATTTCCGTCGTTTTGTTCACAAATACATAGAAAAGTTTGGGCAGACACTTTCTAAGGAAATCACAACCTATGTTTTCGACAATCGTAACCAATATGATGCCGAAATTAAGAGGGAATTTGAAGATGCCATTGGAAAATCTGGTGGATATGCAAGAGATTTTGATGACAATTATGAATCGATCAAAGACGTTGACGGAGCCTCTGTATCAATCGGTAATATGCAGATTTTCTGCAAAAAAGACATTATCGTGGATGTTGATAGTCAGTATGAGATTATTGCAACATCTAAACGATATGCTACTGAAATCGTAAATGGCGCATCTTCGGAGGTTAAGACACCTCTTGTTTTGAGCAAACACGGAATGGACGGCGCGATCTACTGGAAGGGACAGAAATGGGCTTCATATGACATCGATCCGTCTTTGCCTTCTACATTGTCAACACGCCAGCTTCCTGGTTTCTTTGGAACAACATATCCTTTTGTCACAATTGATGATTTCCTGGAAGACAAAATTATTGAGGTTTCATATGACTTGCACTTGAACAAGTTCTTTACTGGTAATCGTGGTCTAACACATTTCCTATTGCCATTGAAGAAAGAGATTTTCAAGTTCTTTGAACCTAAGGACCTTTTTGTCGTTGATGAGCTTACTGGTGCTGTTACTCTGACAGATATGTTCTCTATCGAGGAGATTGATGCTGATAGTGATGATAGAAAGGTCGTTGCTCGTCTTAACATTCCAACAAAGTATGGCAGAAATATGGAGTTCGTTCGTGAATACACAAATGACTCTATCGTTGACTGCTTTGACTTTAGGTCTGCATTTGATCTTGCATTCTTCCCATTCTATAAAATGATAGGTGGAGGCAAGAATGTGTATAATATTATGCTTGGCTATAAGGGTGACGAAAAAACAGCTGAGTTCTTCAATCTTAATGATTTGACTAAACCTCTTGCAAAACAAGAGAACTTACGCTCACGTGGTGCTGTTAAGACTGTTCACATACACCTTGAAGATGCTTTTGATGTCGTTGAGTTGAATGTAACTTCAAATAATGCAAAGGGACTTATTGTTCCAATCATGTGCGAGAAAGATGTTACGGCAAATCAACGTCAGTATGTATTCTGTGTCGATTTTGGAACAACAAATACTCATATTGCATACGGCTATAGCCAAGGTGGAAATGGAAATATTAACCGTGATAGAGTTAAACCATTGGATGTTACTGAAGATGATTTGCAGACAGTTTATCTCAACAATCACGAAAAAGGATCTCCGAACGCTGGTTTTGGCCAGTTCTCTGAATTCTTGACTCCTGCTTTGCGTGAGTTTGTACCTTGTGTTATAGGAGATGGCTTGTTTAAGCTTCCAATGCGTACAGCTGTATGTGAAATTCCAAATCTGACAACTGCTGAGCCGCAGATATTCGGTAACATCAATGTCGGATTTAACTATCTGAATGAGATTGGCAGTAACAAGGATTGTATCTATCGTACAGATATTAAGTGGAGTGCAAGTGACTCTGATCCAAAGGCAAAAGACCGTGTAAAGATGTTCTTTAAGGAACTCATGTGGATTATGAAGAATAAAGCTGTTATGAATGGTGGTCGTCCTGACTTCAAGCTTGTATTCACATACCCACAGTCTATGCGCAAAAGTCTTATTGGTAAGTTCCGTGGACTTTGGAATGATGCCAGAATAGAAGTCGGTGCAACTATGAGCAATATTAAGAATGTTAATGAGAGTCTCAATATTCAGGCACTTGAAGGTGTTGCTCCTTACTTCTCGTTCTTGCCAGAACTTCAATTCGGTGAAACCTATGCAAACGTTGATATAGGTGGTGGTACTTCAGATATAATTTATATCAACCCTATTGATGGCGGTGAAAAAATATCTTATTCTGCAATCTTTGCTGCTAACGATATTTGGGGAGATGGAACCAATCCTGCTGTTTCAAAACAGAACGGATTCCTCAAAGGTTATTTGAATTCTGCAAGATATGCAAATCTAAGTGATGAAGATGAAATCAAAGAACACCTTAGAGCATTTATGGACGATACCGCTTCAGATTCATCTGACGTGATTAGCTATCTCTTCAGTAAAGAAAAGTATGGATTCTCTGATTACCTTGATGGCTCTGAGCTCAAAGTCTTGATGTTAGTTCATTTGTCAAGTGTCATCTACTACATGGCTCTTGCATTCCTTCGTGATGGTGTAGAGGTACCTCATCATATTACTTTCACTGGAATGGGTAGCAAGTACATCCCACTTATTGGAGATGCAACATGCTTGAATGAAATCATTACCAAGATTTTTGAATATCGTTTAAGTAGTGAAAATATCGACGTTAAGAAGATTGATGTAAGATTCGCCGATGATCCTAAGCGTGTAACCGCAGCTGGTGGTGTTGTTATGTCAAGTGGTTCTACAATTGATCCAGAACGCAATCTTGTTTATGGCTGGGAAAATGAAGATTACTCTAACAGACGTATAAAGATTGAAGACATTGCATCACGTAAGACAGAGCTCTTCAATGAATTCGAGAGATTCCTTGATATGTTTGAGGATGAAGATTTTATAGCTCTTGTACTTGACAACACTGACATAAATACACGTGGTCTTAAGGCAAAAATCATGCAATTTGCAGAAAATAGTTTCAAGCAAATGCAGATTCTTCAGAATGGTCTTGCTGCAAAGGGTACTGTTGTTAACCTTGAAGAACCTATGTTCTTCTGGCCACTGAAGGATTCAATTTTCCAGCTCGGTCGTCAAATGGCATCTTCTAATCAATAAATGAGAATCATGAAAAAAACTATAATGATTTTTTCTCTTGTATTTTCAGTAATAATAACTGCTGGCACAGGTTGCCCTGTGTCGGCAGCTAACAATGCTGAACTATCAAGGGATTCTGTCGCAAATGCTGAAGAGCAGATTACTCCTCAACATGTCGATACTATACATGTAGATGTCCAAAGCATTCTCCAATATATTGAGCAGACGCAGTCTGACATAACAGTCATACAGTCAAAAATGTCTCTGTGTTATTATGTTATT
>JAXFDY010000009.1:0-2136 GCA_034172985.1 Lachnospiraceae bacterium | reverse complement strand
AAGGTTGCAATTGAAAATCTAACATATGAAGAGATTGAAAAGTATCTTGACTTCAAGTGGTTAGCGCCTATAGAGAATGAGATAGAATCGATTCTCGATGCAAGCATCGGTCTATTGGAAACCTCTGTCGTTGCTCTTTCTGACAAATATAATGAAACATTCGAGGAGATTAACAACAACATTGCTGATTCAGAGAGCAAACTGTCTGAACTAACCAAGCAGCTCACTGGCGATGAACTGGCTGTTAAGGCATTGAATGAATTGTTTAACAAGTAAAGAATTGAGGCGTATGAAGATTGTTCCAGATATAAGGTTTAAAGGATTTGAGGATGAGTGGAAATTGTCTGAATTAGGAAGATTATTTATTGAACGAATTGAAAACAATCCTAATGCTGAAATGTTATCCGTAACAATTAATGATGGCATAATTAAAGCTTCAGAAAACGGTCGATTTGATAATTCAAATTCAAATAAGTCTAAATATAAATCTGTAAAAAAAGGAGATATAGCATATAATTCTATGAGAATGTGGCAGGGTGCCAGTGGCGTTTCTAATTTCGAAGGAATCGTAAGCCCTGCTTATACAGTTCTATGCCCTGTGTCAGGTGTTAATTCTGTGTTTTTTTCATATCTTTTTAAGACAATTGATACAATAAAAAAATTTAGATTACATTCTCAGGGTATGACAAAAGATACATGGAATTTGAAATATCCTGCATTAAGCAAAATAGCAGTAGAATATCCATTAGAAGAATGCCAACAACTGCAAGTTGCTTCCTATTTACAAAATATTGATTTGCAAATTTCCAAACTTGTAAAGAGAATCGTAAAACTGAGGCAGTTAAAATCTGCTTGCCTTATCTCTATGTTTCCACAACAGGGAGAAACTGTACCTCGTATTAGATTTAAAGGATTTAATGGGGAGTGGAAGAAAAAGAAATTAAATTCATTTTCAAGCAGAATAACAAGAAAAAATAGTAAATTGGAAACAAAATTACCCGTTACTATATCTGCGTTGAATGGCATAATTGAGCAAACAATGTTTTTTAATAATATTGTTGCTAGTTCAAATTTGTCTGGATATTACCTTATGAAAAAGGGAGAATTCGCTTACAATAAAAGTTATTCGTGTGGATTTCCTTTTGGAGCAGTAAAGAGAATGGACAGATATGAAATGGGAGCATTGTCTAATTTGTATATCGTATTTAAATTAGAAGATACGGTATGCGATGATTATATATTATATTTGTTTGAGACATCTACATGGCATAAGGAGGTTTCGATGAGAGCTTCAGAAGGAGCAAGAAATCATGGATTATTGAATATTGGAGCTGAAGATTTCCTTGATATTGACATTTGGGTTCCTAATGACAAAGCCGAACAACACCAAATAGCATCCTATTTCCGTAATCTCGACATCCAAATCTCCGAGCAAGAAAAGAGATTGGAGAAGCTGAAGCAGATAAAAGCAGCATGCTTAGACAAAATGTTTGTGTAACTAAAAAACAAGATTATTATGGCAAACGAAACGAATACTTTTACAGTAGAGAAATTGTTTGAACAATCTCTTGCAGAACTCCTGATCAATCATGGATGGGAGAAAGAAATAATCATGAATCCTACTGAGGAGGACTTGGTGAAGAACTGGGCTGATATTATCTATAATAATAACCGAGAAAGAGAGAAACTTGGCAATTATCCGTTGACTGAATCTGAAATGAGACAGGTGGTTGACAAGGTGAACATGTGTGCTTCACCATACGAACTGAACAAGCTGATTAACGGAAAGAATATACAAATAAAACGAGATAATCAGCAGGACAAGAACAACTACGGCAAAGACGTTTATCTGAAGATATTCGACGCAAAGGAAATTTGCGCTGGACAAAGCAGATATCAGATTGTGAGACAACCACGATTCAAGACTTCAAGCGCAATGCTCGGAGAGAGACGTGGCGATGTGATGCTGCTCATCAATGGTATGCCTGTGGTTCATATAGAACTGAAACGTTCGGGAGTTGACGTTTCGCAAGCCGTAGGTCAGATAAAGAGATATGTGCATGAGGGAGTATTTAGCAAAGGCATTTACTCTTTGGTGCAGATATTCGTTGCCATGACCCCCGAAAAGACATTGTA
>JAXFDY010000005.1:0-3677 GCA_034172985.1 Lachnospiraceae bacterium | reverse complement strand
ACAATAAATCACAAGACAATGAATAAGTGGCGTTGCGGCTAAAAGTACTCTATCGATATTTTTACTTAATTTGATCAGATTATTTCTGCACATAAGTAAAATCATCGGAATAATCGGGATAAAGTATCTTCCCTGTACCCCCAGAACCGCATCACTCTTTCTCGGAGTCCAGGAGAGCAACATTCCGCCAATACACATGGCACAGCTTAGGAGTGCTAAGAGAATCGTCCAAATTCTCTGGGATTTACAGATGTCATGTCCCATATCTTTGTCTGTTTTAAATACAGACAAAATAATCATACCGAGCATCAAATATAAAAGAAATGTCGGCACTCGTACTGCTAACCATCCAAGCTGGTTACCCACCATGGTTTCGATATAATAATCAAATTGTTCATATATAGTAGCACCGATGATTCTGATAATCTGTTGTGGCTGATGGATAAGCGACGAGAAAGTATATCCCTCTTCATTACACCAGCTGATAATATTTCCTGTGTTACCGCTCTCACTTACACCGTAAGTGCTTGTGCCAATTCCCGTAAGCTTTAACACAAAAAACAAAATCATGATAAAGCAGAATGCAATAAGAATCGATGCTGATCTGTTTTTGTCTTTTTTCCAGAATAAAAATATACCTATAAGCGGAATCATGGCAATCGGCATATAAGCACTACCTTTACATAAGCTCAATAGCAAGGCAGCAATAATATATATAATATATTCATATATCTTTATTTTTTCATCACGGCAAAGAATTTTTACAGACAAAGCAATTGTTAAAAATGCCAACGGAATAATTATCGCATCATAAGACAATGACCCACTCTGCTGGATACACATCGGCATCAATGCCAGAAGAGCCATGGTAGTATTTCCAAAAGGCAGTTTACTTATGGCATACCGGACAATCAGTACAAAAAACAGAAGATTGGCCATTCTTCCCAAAAGAAGTGTAAGATAGCCATTCAGCCCGAGAAGCCGGCCGGCTGTAATACCCAGTGCACTGAATATATACTGAAAACTCATTACTTTTAAAGGTACAGCCTGTGTCTGTATGATCTCATCATCAAATTGATTCGTAAATAAATGATCATATATGTCTGAAAATCTTTCTCTATCTGGAAACGTTGTATAAAGGGAGTACATATCGCACCGTCTCATGTATACATGCCCATCCAGATCCGTGGCATCCTGTCCCATCATCGTATTTGACAGTGCATACGCAGTAGCCAGATGGCTGCTCTCATCCGGCACCATCCGCGGCAATATCCACATCATATAAAAAAGGCCCAGTCCAAGCCCCAAAATCATATAGATATTATGAGGCTTTATCCTGGTATATGCAATAAGCAGATATACTACTAATGTAAACAAGCCCAGAAACAGCCATGTGTATCCGATAATAGTGGTGAAATCATCTGTTTTCTGATAGATGGCCTGCATACATATATCTTCATCAGAAGGTCTTCCATTGATACGGAGTATTTCTTCCGGATATGCCTCGCTTTCAGAAAGCATAATGGTAAAAAGGGTATCCTCGTCCATGGAAACCACTTCTATCTGCAACCGCAAATTTCTACCTTTGCAATGTTTAATGTTCTTATCAAACATAATGGTAACTGTCTGATTATCCTGGATCCAGCTGATATCCATATTTTTCTCAAACAGAATCTGACCACTGCCTTCATCAAACAGAGTAAGTTTCATCTCACCTGCATTTTTTTCAGTATTTTCGAAGGTTGCAAACTGCATCTTAATACCACTCAGTGTATCATACTTGCAGTTAAATCTCTGTTCAATGATGTCCCCTTCCTTCATATTCTCTATAAAATTAATTTCATCTCCCCGCTGAATAATGTCACCCTCATACTTTTTTTCCGCAATACAATAATATGCAACAAGGTATGCGACACAGAAAAAAATGATAATAAAATATAAACCCCTCGCTTTTTTATTCCAAAACGAATCTTTAAACTTCATTTTCTCCATCCTCTTTTCTGTTTCTTTCGAGATTTTCTATTCTTTTTTCCATGAGTGCAATTTTCTGATTCAGACGCTTTACACTGCCTGCTGCAATGGATACAGCCACAGTTAGTGTCAAAACAATCACAAGTGAAAATAAAAATCCCAAAAAGAACATCATATTTACCGGTGATGCAATGCCTAAAAGTTCAGCCAGATTTTCCATTAATCCCGGAAATCCATCTAAAACAAGGACAAGGACAGCAATAATCAGCCATGATAAAGCATATTTCAATTCCAGCCTGTTTCTTCTGATCAGGCTGACAATATAGAGTATTCCTATCACTACTACTAAAGCGATAATAATCTGTAACTTAACCTCCATCATTTTAGTTATGCCTCCTTATCTTTTCGATGATAATAGCCAGACTGACTTTTATCATATAGTATAATGATCTCTTTGGCGATATGGACGAAACGCCTTCCTGTCTTGGACGCATAATAACAGGAATTTCTTTCACCTTCAATCCCGCACAAAGCACTCTGACGGTTGTCTCCGGTTCAGGATAATCTTTTGGATAAGAATCCGAGAACATATTGATAATTTTTCTGTTGCACATACGGAATCCCGATGTAGGATCCGTAATCGTCTCATGTGTCATAAGACGAATCAGGAAAGAGAAATATTTAATTCCCATTCGTCTCATTCTGGAAGACTGAAATCCTTCATTAGTGATGAATCTGGAACCAATCACCATATCCACCTGATTTTCAATCAGATAATCTGCCATTTGATTCAGATAAGTTGCATCATGCTGTCCGTCACCATCAAACTGCACTGCAATATCATATCCATTTTCCAATGCATACCAGTATCCAGTCTGAACAGCACCGCCTATCCCAAGATTTAATGGAAGATTAAGTACATTTAAACCATTTTCTTTACAGACATCTAACGTATTGTCGGTAGAACGATCATTAATAATTACATAATCAAATCCCGGTGCATTTTTCTGAATATCTTTTACCGTACTCAAGATACTCGCCGACTCATTATAGGCCGGAATTATGACTAATTTCTTCATAAGCATATATCCTCTTTCCAATATCTAAAATGTTTCATGCTAACCGTTTATCATTCGAACAGCATTCTTCTTGTATCTATAGTTGATTTGACTTTTCACTATTCCCATATAATTTTGTCAAAATCCGTGCAATCCATGTCGGCCAAAATTTCCTATACATCACAAGGTCTTCCTCTGCCCGACCAGTTTCTGATATAGCCGCAGATGTTTCTGATTCTTCATGAATTCTATGAAAGGTAAGTGGTTTACTACAATATACAAATGCACCATCCAATTTTGAAATATTCTCCCATGCCTCCCAATCTTCATTTGTACGAAAATGATTCATAAAAATCGGATTCATAAGATTCTCTTTGACATATGTGACCGAAGGGCAACATATTGGTGAACCTAACGATAGTATCCTTCTCCTTATAAATTTCGAATTCCAGAAAATACGAAATTTCAAAGGAAACAACATAATCCTTTTTATTCTTAATAATTTATTAGTTTCTACTTTTTCTCCATTTCTTATCTCATTATAATCAGTAAAATAAATCAAAGGTTTTTTTTCTATATTCAAATAATTCAACATTTTTTCAACATAACATTCATCATACAAATCGTCTTGATGGGCTATTGTCACAT
>JAXFDY010000157.1:0-2012 GCA_034172985.1 Lachnospiraceae bacterium | reverse complement strand
TCTTTCCGAAGAGGAAGAGGTCAGCTCACAGAAGTTATTTAATGACTTAAACATGGATTTGGATGCTGATGAAGATAGTGCAAATCCAGAGCTTGCATATCTGGCTATTATCAGACAGGTACGTGATAATGATACGGCATTGTTTGAAAAGATTAAGAAGCTGCCTAAAAAAGCGAAAACTGGCAGAAATTCCACGCTTGTAGGTGATGAAGCGACGGTGTCATTTATCCGAAAAGGATATATGAAAACTTTCTTTAAAACGGAAGTGGATGAAACAAAGCAGATATCATTTATGGATGCTATTGAATATATCAAATGTGAGCCAGATGAGGAAAAGATTAGTGTAGGTAAAAACTATTTTAGTCATTATGATTCCAATAATGAGGCTTTTGATTATTCTTTGGTTGAGGAAGAGGTCATTACAAATGCAAGACCAGCTGTTGCAGGTAACGACCAGAAGATGATTCGCTATTTGAGAGCTTTGCTTACTACGATTAAGACCTTTACTGATGAACAGGAAGAAAAGCTTAAGAGAATGATTGAAGTATGGGAAAACGGCGATGTACCTGCAAATGATACAAAAGCTATCTTAAAAGAAATCAAAAACATTGATGATGGAGTAGAGGCATATTACAAAATCGAAGGAATGCTCGATGATAAATACTTTGAGGGTAGAAAACGTATGGAAAATAAAGTTGATGGTGAGAAGAAGGAAATAATCTTGTCATGTTACTTGAAAGGAGCTGCTGATTAATGAATAGGAAACTTGAAATATTTGAAAAGGTTCTTACCAATCCGTTTGATAATGACCAATTCGTTGGATTTGTTAGAGAATTTCTTAATAATGTGGAACTGGTTGCTCCAACGAAATATAACAAAGAATATAGTAATTTTTCTTTCTATGTGGATGGTTATTATCACATCGGAAATTACAAGAGCGAAGATGGAGATAAAATAGCTGTATTTTCAGTCTGCCTAAACAAAGGAGATACTGTAGAACGTGCTAGAAGCATGCAGAGGAACTTTGTTAAGACATTAATTGAAAAAGGTGGATGTGCAGGAGCAATTGTTGCGTTTTATACAAAGGAAGAACCTGCAAAATGGCGGCTATCATTCATCCGTATGGATTATGAGTTTTCAAAAGGGAAGGTTACAGAAAAACTTACGCCTGCCAAGAGATACTCATATCTTGTAGGTAAAGGCGAGCCTTGCCACACAGCAAAGCAGCGTTTGTACCCTATCTTCATGGATGATAACAATAATCCTGGCATTGATGATTTGGAAGAGGCATTTAGTGTTGAAAAAGTAACCAATGAATTTTTCAATTTGTATAAGGAAAAGTATATCGAGCTTAAGGAATATCTGGAATCTAATGAAGATTTTATGAATGAAGCGAACTATAGACACTTCACAAGTGAGCAGTTTGCAAAGAAATTGATGGGACAGATTGTTTTCTTGTACTTCATTCAGAAAAAGGGATGGCTTGGAGTTGATGCATTTCCAATAGTAATGACGGAAAAACAATATAAAAATGCTTTTTTTGCTAGAGGAACGAAGTCAAGAGAGATTGTTCCTAAAGTATATGCTCTACAGGAGGACGGTACATATAGAATTGTATTTTCTGAATTGCAGGCATTGTCTGATGAAGATGAAGAATTTTTGGCTGGCATTGTAAAAGGTAAACCGTGGGGGTCTGGCCCTAAAGATTTTATGCGTAGAATGTTTGACGGTTGCGTTGAAGCAGGGAAGAATTATTTCGATGATTACCTTGAACCATTATTCTATACAGGATTAAATAAGAATCGTGGAGAAAACGGTTTTTATGCTCCTCTGCATAGGAGAATCCCTTTTCTTAATGGCGGTTTGTTTGAGCAGCTTGATAATTATGAGTGGGAGAACAATAACTTTAATATTCCAAATGAATTGTTTTCCAACAAAGCTGAAAAAGGAAGAGATGCAGACGGTATCTTAGACATCTTTGACAGGTACAATTTCACAATGAATGAAGATGA
>JAXFDY010000147.1:0-16292 GCA_034172985.1 Lachnospiraceae bacterium | reverse complement strand
ATCAAGGAACAAAATATAGATCAAAATCTTCAGGAACGCTACGAAGAGATGAATGATTTCCTTCTTGACCTCATAGAGGATCATAAGCGTGCCGAAGAAGATTTGAAATATCTGAAGGATTTTGTCCATTACAAAAGGCTGGATGAAGAGTTCCGCTATTTCAGGGAACATGCACATGAGGATGAAAACTCGGAACTTCCGTTTCCATACCTCACGCTGTAACAACTAAATATGGTCTGCAATGGCTATGCGGCTGGCAGGATAGCTGCCAGTCGAGGCTTTGCAACTTTGTCCAATTTGGACTTGCAATAATATCCAAAAATGTTTTGCAACTTTGTCCAAAAAGTGCTTGCAAAAAACACAAAAAATATAGATTTTGCATATTTTATGTTTTTACTGCAGTCATTGTGGTGGCAATAACGATTGGTATGGCAGTGACAGGACAATTTGAATCATTGTTTGATGGAATATGTTTTTTCTTTGTATTGACGATTGTAGAGTATGCAATTATGATTCCCATGGGAAGATTCAGTAAAAAAAATACAGAAAGAGTAGATTTTTGGTTACAGAATTGGGAACAGGAAAATGATGAGTAAGGAACAGGGATTTTTCTATGGTCATCCCCAGAATCGTTTCTGGCGGATATTATCTATTGTATATCATCAGGATATTCCGGGGTAAATTGATTGTTAACGCAAGTATTCCAAATCATGAAAGATACCCAGATTTGGAGCGTGATATGTGAAGAAGAAAAAAAGTAGTGTAATAAAACCAAGGATTAAGACAGAGATGATGGGATTAAGAAAAACATTTCTCTGTGTTAGTTTTTGATCTAAGAACAGGACAAAAGCTACACTGAGAAAATAAATGCCAATATTAAGCCACTTCATTAGTTTGCCCATAACTCCCCAGACTGTATAAAAGACAACAACGATAAACAACATACCGCAGGGAATACTGATGGATCTGACAGTCAGTAATGTATGGGAATCTTTATGAATTATGCATTGGCAGATAGTGATAAACACCATTGGGAAAAACAAGAGCTTCAGGTGTTCCCAGGTTGATTCGCTGACTGCAGAGAAATAACCTACAACAGGATTGTTACCGGACCATTCGAAGGTAAAGTGTAATAACACACCGAGAGCGGATATGATGATAAATAAAAGGAATGAAGAAAGTTTCGATTTCATGACAGATACTCCTTTCGAATCAGTATTGTATAGGCGTTTGCGAAACTCTTCGGAGAGTGGACAATATGTCTATTCTCACTCCGTTGTTCGGACAAATCAGCCGAATTGTTCGATGTCAACGTACACTTCGGCTGATTTGTCCGCCCAAAGTCGCAATACATAGACATATTGTCCACTCTCCGAAGAGTTTCGCAAACGCCAACAGTATTGTAGATGTTTTATATGATAGTATATACAAAATTTGTTTTTTTAACCGATATATTATACAGAACTGTAAATTTCTATTGTCTTTAAATTGAGGAGGATAAGCATGAAAGTGAAAGGTACAGCGGCTATACCGTTTACGATAAGTGTTTCAGAAAAAAATTGTGAAAAAAAAGGAAGAAGCAGGGGAGGGAGTTTGTATCTGACTCCGGATCAGGATAGTCGGATAGAAGTAAGACGCAATAGTGCAAAAAAGCAGGCAATGAAGCTTGTCTCAGATGCATGGAACAGAGATGAGAAATCATCTCAAAACATTAAAAATATGCAGCAGGAAAGAAATGATATGCTGGCAAAATTAAACGAATGGAATTCTAAGTTAAAAGATATTGATAACCAAAAACAGACCTTGCAGGTGGAGTATGGTATTGATCCTGACTCTCAGGAACAGAAAGACTTAGAATTATTAGAAAAATACCAGAATAATAAGAACGGTTCATCCTTTGATTCTTTTTCAAAAGAGGAGATTGAGCGATTGAAAGAGTTGCAGAAAATACCACTTACTGAATATCAGAAAAAACAATTGGAACTAAATGCTTCAAAAGGTGCTCTGGACATAGAAATACAGCGAGGGGAAAAAGCACTTGTGGGAATGACAGCAGCCATCACAGATGCTACTATTGAGCAGCTTAAATCTCAGGATATGTTAAAAGCGGGGGATGCGGCTGAAGCTATTATGGACGCAGCTGGTAAAGAAATTGTGGGAATGCTTATAGAAGAAGGAAAAGAACAAATTGATGAAAATCAGCAGGAAGAGAAAGAAAAGGCAGAAAAACTCAAAGAAAAATGGGAAGAGCAAGAGGAAATGATAGAAGAAGCTAAGGAAAAAAGTGAGGAGCAGAGAGAAATTCTGGAGCGTGAAACGGATGCTGAAAAAATAGAGCTTGATTCATCAATTCAGAAACAATCAACAAATCACATGACGAAAGCACAGAAGCATATTCAACAGTTGATTACGGATCATAAATTGATGAACGAAGATATTAAAGGCATAGAAATTGATCTGAATTTTTAAGATAAAGCATATTTAGTGAGAATTCAGTTGCGTTTTTCTGTGAATTATGTAGCATAGGAATACAATTTTTCAAACCATAATTTGTGAAAAAAGGGATGGTGCCACAGATTATCCACCATTAAAAATGCAGAAAGGAATCAATGTAAAATGAAAAAGGCAGAAGTGGGCAGACAGTGGATTATAAGAAATAGTAAAGGTCATTTGACAAAGGTGGCAGTATTGTCAGTTTTATGTATGATTAGTTCCGCCTTTGGAGTACTGATGGCACTTGCATTAAAAAATGTAGTGGATTATGCAGTAAGTGGCAGCCGGAAGGAATTTATTCTGGCTGCTTCCGCCACGGCTCTTTTGATTGTTGCGCAGCTCTTGATCGGATATATTGTCAGATATTTAAACGAGAGAACTGGGGCAGATATTGAAAATACAGTCAAAAAAAATGTATGGATGAAAATCCTGACCAGAGATTATGGGTCTCTGGAAAAATACCATACAGGAGAATTAATGAATCGTCTGTCAAATGATGTGAAGGTTGTAGCGGATAATATGGTAGTGATGATACCGAGTATGGTTTCTATGCTGACCAGATTGATTTGTGCCATGATTATATTATTTTTACTCGATTGGAGATTTGCGGCTGTTTTTCTGGTAGGTGGAATAGGAGTGATGGGATTCAGTGTATTATTTCGCAGAAAAATGAAAAGTCTGCATAAGGGGATGCAGGAGGCAGAAGGAAAAGTACGCTCTTTTCAACAGGAAATATTGGAAAGTATTGTGGTTATCCGTTCCTTTAAAGCAGAAAATAAAGTCGGGGATATGGGTGATTATCTCATGCAGGAACATAAAAAAATGCGACTTAAGAAAAATATTTTCAGCAATTTCAGTCAGACAGGTTTCTCACTTATTATGAATGCCGGATATTTGTTTGGAATCATTTGGTGCGGCATAGGTATTCTGAATAGAACAATCAGTTATGGTACTCTTATGGCTGTACAGCAGTTAATTGGACAGATACAGCAGCCGATTGCTAATATCGCCGGCTTTATTCCGAGATATTATGCAATGATTGCATCGGCGGAAAGACTCATGGAGCTGGAAGAACTGCCGGAGGATGATGAGCGGGAAAACGAAGGAGCAGAGCAGGAACTGTCGAATCAGATCGCAGGAATACAGAAGATTATTCTTAGCAATGTTACCACAGGATATGAGCGTGGAGGTGAAACAATTCTCGAAAATGCTAACCTGGAAATTCACAGTGGAGACATCATGGCTGTTACAGGAGAGTCCGGGGCCGGGAAAAGTACTTTTCTGAAAATGCTGTTATGTCTGTATCCAATCCGTCAGGGTTCTATCGGTGTCACTGATGAGAATGGAACATACCATCCACTTCAGAAGAAGATTCGTCATATGTTTGCCTATGTACCTCAGGGAAATTTTTTGATTTCAGGATCCATCAGGGATGTTGTTTCACTGTATGGAATGAAAGGATGTATGACGGTAGAGGAGGCATGCCGGATTGCCTGTGCCAGGGAATATATTGAAAATCTTCCAGAGAAATATGATACTATGCTGGGAGAACGGGGAGTGGGGTTGTCAGAAGGACAGATGCAGAGACTAGCCATTGCAAGAGCGATTTATATGGGGGCACCTGTTCTTTTGTTAGACGAAGCTACTTCGGCACTGGATGGAAATACGGAAGCCCAGGTGTTGAAAAATATCAGGGCTTTGGAAGGAAAGACAGTGATTATAGTGACACATCGACCGGCGGCGTTAGATATCTGCAATCGGAGAATAGAAATCAAAGATAAGAAAATTGTAATTTGAATGTCCTCGAGACCCGCAAAATAGGTCTTTTGACCATAATTTTTAAGAAAAAGAAAGGAGAAGTTATTTATGAAACATTTTGTTGCAACGGTGTTCCTGATAGCTGCGGTTTTGATGATGGACATATCTGTCTGCGCAGAATCGGATGAAGCGGTGGCAGGCACACTAGATAATGTGAACAGGGAGGAATTTTCACAGCGTGTGGAGGTTACCGGAAATTTCGATATTACCTTTACCTTTGATAGTTATGATGGAGATGGAATAACCGTCTGCTGCTGACATTGACGGCATCCGATGGAACTACTTATATGAATATGCTCTATAAATCAAAAGCAGATATGAACGATACTCTTTATCTTAGGCTTTATCCTTCGAGCATGTCTATGTCAAATATCTCATACACCATCGGGAAAACAGAGCATTTTTTTGATACTTTCTGCATGACTTCTGAAATTTCTCTTTTCCTTGGGATTACGGGCTTTATATTGATTGTTGCAGGCAGTTTCTTTGCCGGCCGGTTGAACAAAGATTACTTTCGTGGAACTTTTAGTAACTTCGTGGGCGGTCTTTGGGGGTTGGCAATGTTCCTACTTTTAGGACTTATATTTCCCAAATTGCGGATTATGATGGAATACCTTATCGGAGAGGCTGTTGGAGCCAGTGATTTTTCACTTCCTCGAAGAGGGACGTTCCTTTTTTGGCTTATACTTATTGTTTGTGCTATTATAATCATTGCCATCTGGATTCATGTGATTCAGGGGTGCAGAAAGAATCCTGTCCTTGTCACTTTGGCGATGATTCCTCTGGGCATACTTCATGGTGCTTCCATGTATATCATGATCGGCGTTATTTTTCGAATGATTTTGCTTGGCATTGCTCTGGCTGTGGCCTATGTTTGTTTCGGTATGTCGAATACAAGTAGTACACCGATAACCACTACACAAAGGGAGGAAACGATTCCGGCACAGTTATATGACAAAGATAATCGTGCGTATCATGTTACTGTAGCGGGAGGCACTGTATTCATCTGTGATAACGATGGCAGGGAGCAGGCACTGTATAAGTCGGGAAATCATACATATCAGGATAAAGACGGAAACGAGTATCACAACTGGGATTTAGAAAATTAATTGATTTTTTGGCTCAAATGGTATATATTTAATTATGAAATATTACAAACTTTATATTGTGATACCAGGGTCAAAAGGTCTGAACCCACATGAGCTTGCTCAAATGTGGGTGAATGTCCTTGAGACCCGTCAAAATATGAGCATAAAAGTGGGGCATAAGCACCACGATATGCGAATATTTTGTAGGATTGTGGGAGTACAAAGTACGTAACAATCCGTAGGTATCATAGTTAGGGGCTTTTGACCCTAACATCATATTGTAGAATTATAGATATAGGAGGAAGAAAATGAATAGATTAAAAGAGAAGGTTGCTATTGTAACCGGTTCTACCAGCGGAATAGGCATTGGAATTGCAAGACTTTACGCAGCCGAAGGTGCTAAAGTAGTGATATGTGGAAGAAGAGAAGAAAAAGGACAGGCTGTAGTTGAGAGCATACAGCAGGATGGAGGAGAAGCTTCTTATCATTTTATGGATATTACAGTGACAGAAAGCATTGAAAAGCTTATGGCCGATACTGCTGAGAAATATGGAAAAATAGATATTCTGGTTAATAATGCGGCGAATGTAGGACTGAAGGATGGCCGCGTAGATGAATTAACTCTGGAAATGTGGGATAATGTTTTCCAGAGTGATGTGCGTGGTACTTTTTATGCTACAAAGTGTGTATTGCCATATATGCAGAAAAATGAAAATGGAGGTTCTATCATTAATATTGGCTCTATGGCTTCCTGTGGAGGAGACCTTGGTTCCACCGCATATGCCTGTGCGAAAGCTGGCGTGGATATGCTGACGAAATCTACTGCCCTGCAGTATGGAAAGCAGAATATCCGCTGTAACTGTGTGCGTCCGGGATTGATTGTAACACCTCAGAATGAGGCATATGTACCGCAGGCATTAAAAGATATCTTTTTAAGCAATATTATGGTAAACCGCTATGGATGTCCGGAAGATATAGGACATATGTGCGTATATCTTGCTTCGGATGAAAGTAGTTATGTGAGCGGACAGATTATTAATGTAGATGGTGGTCTGAATTCCCATGTATCTACAGTAGCTCAGTTTAGAGAGCTGAATTCACGGACATGGTAAACATCATGTAAAGGAGAACTGAAAATGTATACATTCACAAAAGATTGTTCCATAGGTGTGGAAATGATAGATAACGAGCATCAAAGACTTTTTGCAATGATTAATGAAGGATTTGAACTTGTTAATAGTGAAGGAAGTATAGTGCTTACCGTAGCCAAAAATCTGATCATTCAGCTGAAAGATTATGCGGCTACCCATTTCGCCCATGAAGAGGAATATATGGAAAAGATAGGCGATAGGGAGCTTGAAAGGCAGAAACGAGAGCATGCTCAGTTTAGAGAATATATGGACAGACATGATGAGTCTGTGTTAAATGAGGAGAATGCAAGAGAAAAAGTAGAAGAATTATTGAATTATCTGTCAAGATGGCTTTTTCGTCACATTCTTGGAAGTGATATTATGATAGGTCAGGAAGATCCGTGTGCTTTTACAGATCAATATAAAATCGGCATAGATATTATCGATGAAGAACATAAAAGATTATTTGAGATTATTAAAGAAACCAGAGATTTAATTAATGAGCAGTTTCTTCCGGACAAATATGATGCTATTGTACATATTATCGGAGAGCTGAAAGATTATACGGTGAAACATTTTAGTGACGAAGAAGAATACATGAAAAAAATTGGATACCATGGTCTGGAAGCACAAAGAGTAGCTCATACGGCATTTGTGGATAAGCTGAATCAGATAAATCTTGATCAGGTAGATGATAATCAGGATGAGTATCTCAGTGAATTAATCCGGTATCTTCTGAAATGGCTGTCAACTCATATTTTAAAAATGGATAAAAAAATTACAGGATAAAACATTTTTGCACATATGAAGAATTGGTGCATACCATAAAAGAAAAGGCTTTTTTATGGAAGGAAAAATATCTGACAGTATATTTACGTCGGTGATGGTCGGTCAATTACCGGAGGCTGTTGCATGGATACGAGGAAATACGGAATATCCAAATCTTTCAGGAGTGGCGATGTTTTTTGAAGCACCCTTTGGCGGGGTGCTTGTTGAAGTGGAGGTATATGGACTTCCGGAAGAAAATGTGAATGGTTTTTATGGTTTGCATATACATGAATTTGGAAATTGTACGCATCCGTTTGACAAAACCGGAAATCATTACAATCCAAACAATTTAGAACATCCCAGACATGCAGGGGATATGCCACCTCTTCTTGGAAATGACGGGTATGCATGGACGGCTTTCTATGATGAGCGATTTACGATAGATGAGATTATCGGAAGATCAATTGTGATACATGACATGCGGGATGATTTTTCTACCCAGCCATCGGGAGATTCCGGTACAAAAATAGGATGTGGAGAGATTATAGGAAATGCACAATTTGAAAATCGGGATATGCGGAGATGAAGATTCTCCTTGACATTCTATGTATAAATACTATATACTAATAGATAGTTGTGTAGAAACAGTAATGTACAGATGAGGTTTTATAAAAAAGGAGATACCAATGCGAAATAAGAAAATCCCTTCAATGGTAGCTGTAGGCGTGTCATTATTAGCAATCGGATATATTGGTGCAAAGCAGATAGATTCTGTAGAAAATGCACATAAACAAACAGAGAAAAGTACAGTGGCAGCATATGAAGCAGAGACAAATGCGGTGTTGTCAATTGAGAGAAGAGAGCAGACGTTTGTTTCTATGGCGATGCAGAATCAGATGGTCAAGGATGCTATAGGCTTGACAGAAGAAGAGTCCCAGACAGAAGCTGAGACGATGACAGAAGTTGCTACAGAGGCACAAACAGAAGCAGCTACAGAAGCGGAGACAGAAGCAAAATCTGAGTTTAGTGATATTGCTATTGCCCAGGTCAATGATTATGTCAATGTCAGATCGGCAGCTACCACAGATAGTGATATCGTAGGAAAATTATATAATAATTCTGCAGCTACAATTCTCGGAGAGGAAAACGGATGGTACAACATTTCATCAGGAAGTGTAGTAGGATATGTAAAATCAGAATATGTAGTTGTAGGTGATGAAGCACTTGCAAAGCAGGTTGCTACAAGATATGCTACAGTAAATACAGAAACATTATTTGTCAGAAGTGAGCCGACGACAGAGTCAAGTATTATCTTTATGTTGCCGGAAGGTGAAGATTTAGTAGCCATTGATGAATCAAATCCGGGTTGGATTAAAGTTTCTACAGAGGCAGGAGATGGATTTATCTCTGCAGATTATGTAATTATGTCTACTGAATTTGTTCAGGCAGAATCGGTAGAAGAAGAACAGGCCAGATTAAAGAAAGAAGCAGAAGAAAAAGCTGCAGCAGAAGAAGCTGCCAGAAAGGCAATCGAAGCTGCAAATGCACAGAATAATGTTACCACAGCAGTGGAAGAAAGTGTTACAGAGGCAGCCACACAGGTTTCTCAGGAAATCAGTGCTCCGACTAGTGTCAGCGGACAGGCGGTTGTTGATTATGCGTGCCAGTTTGTTGGAAATCCTTATGTATATGGTGGGTCCAGTCTGACAAATGGTACAGATTGTTCCGGATTTGTTATGAGTGTATATGAAGCGTTTGGAATTAGTCTGCCACATTCATCAGCATCTATGAGAAGTGTTGGCTATGAAGTAAGTCTTTCAGAAATCCAGCCGGGAGATATTGTATGTTACAGTGGTCATGTGGCTATTTATGTGGGTAATAACACAATCGTTCATGCAAGTACACCGGAAACAGGAATAAAGTACACATCACCGGTTACTTATAAGAGTGTGCTTACTGTTCGTAGAATTTTTTAATATATAAACATACAATGAGATAAGGAAAAGAACAGTTTCGAGAGTTACTGTTCTTTTTTCGACATTTGGGGCGCAGATATCGGGATATAGAAATAAAAAGAGGGAGCAGGTACTATGACAGGAAAAAAGTATTTTGCACATAGAGGTTTGTTTGATAATAAGAAGGAATATCCGGAGAACACCATGCCGGCATTTCAAAGAGCCATAGAGAGAGGATATGGAATTGAACTGGATGTTCATCGCACAAAGGACGGAAGACTGGTGGTCATACATGATCATGTGCTTACCCGGTTATGCAAGTTCAATTCTGAGGAGGATGACCATAAACTGCTACGTTTAAAAACATGTACGATAGAAGAACTAACTTATAAAGAAATAGAAGAATGCACTATTTATGACTCAAAGGAAAGAATACCGTTATTTGAAGATGTATTGAAACTTGTGTCAGGAAGAGTGCCTTTAATTGTGGAAATTAAATGTGAAAAATACGAGGAAATTCTTCCAAGACAAATTGCGGATGTGTTGGATAGATATACAGGGGAATATTGTATTGAATCATTTCATCCAATGATTGTTTACTGGTTCCGGAGACACCATCCGACTGTTATCAGAGGCCAGTTGGCAACTGATTATAAGAAAAATAAAATAAATCATGGTGTGTTTCAAAATTTTTTATTAACCACGATGCTGTTAAATATTGCAACAAAACCGGATTTTATTGCATACAATTTTAAATATGCGTCCCATCCGGCTTTTTGGTTTTGGACGAAGATTGGTAAGATACCGGCATATGCATGGACCATTCGGTCACAGAAAGATTTGAAAAAAGCAGAAAAGAATTTTCAGGTGTTTATTTTTGAAGGATTTGAACCAAAAGAAGAACAATAAGATTTTATGAGAGGCAGATAATATGATAAGAATATTTCAGACAGGGGACAATCATATTGGAAAAAAATATGACCGGTATCCGGTAGCCAGGCAACGATTGATTCAGAGTCGTTTGGATGGAATCAGAAGAATGGTGCAGGAGGCAAATGCCAGAGAATGTGATTTCTTTGTTATCACAGGTGATTTATTTGATAATACTTATGCCATTGCAAAAAAAGACGTTAAAGCTGTTGCAGATGCATTGACAGAATTTACGGGATCTGTACTTTTGCTTCCGGGTAATCATGATTATTACACAGGCGAAGAGCAGGTGTGGAAAGATTTTTGGCAGGCATTGGCATTGACAGATCATAATATTACTTTTTTAAATGAGTTCAGGGAGTACCATTTTGACATACGGGGAGAAGAGGTAGTGGTATATCCGGCATTTTGCCAGTCAAAGCACTCGGATAAAAATAATCTCGGCTGGTTAAAAGAGATGCAGTTTTTAAATAATCAGACATATCGTATCGGCATTGCCCATGGAGCAATTCGGGGTATTACTCCGGATATGAAAAATCAATATTTTCTCATGAGTGAGAAAGAATTAGAAAATATTCCTATGGATGTGTGGCTGATCGGACATACGCATATTTCTTATCCGGGGGAAATTACGGAGCAGATGAAAAGTACGAAGAAAAAGATTTTTAATGCCGGAACCCACGAACAGACTGATTTGGCATGCAATACGGAAGGTTGCTGTTTTATCATGGAACTGGAAAAAAATAGTGAAAATGGTGAAATGGAAATCAGGGTTGGGAAATATCTGAGTGGTGGAGTAAGGTTTTATGACAGAGACATAAAAATTCCCGCAGGGAGTCATATGGATCATATATTACGGGATACTCTGCAAAAAGAAATAGAAACTATGGACAGAAATGCCATTTTAAGATTTACGATTCGGGGAGCAGTTACAAAAGAAGAGTATGAGGACAGGCAGACCATTTATCAGCAACTCATGGAACAATTTCTTGATTATGAGATTGTAGATGAAGAATTGAGTGAATTGATTACAGAAGATATGATCAAAGAGGAGTTTCCGGAAATGTCATTTTCGGCTGCATTTCTCACGGAATTATTGGGGGATGAAAAAGAAGTGCAGATGGCATATGAGCTTCTGAAAGAATGTGAAATATAAGGAGGCAGAAGATGAAGATCAAACGGGTCCGGTGTGAACAATTTGCCGGAATCAAAGATATGGATATCTGTTTCTCTGATGGCCTGAATATATTATTCGGGAAAAATGAGAGTGGAAAAAGTACAATGGTGGAGGTATTGTACCATACTCTTTTTCAGGATATCAAGCTGGATAAACGAACAGATAAAGAGTTTGTCAACCGGTATTTTCCAGGTGAAACCGTAGAGATGCACCGGGGGACTGCCATCGATGGAACCGTGTATTTTGAAACGGAGCAGGGAGAATACCGGCTCACAAAAGAATGGGATAAGGATGGCGGTTCCTGTAAATTAGTAACTCCGGAGGATGCCATTATCAGAAATGCAGAAGAAGTCAGAAACATTTTGAAGGAAATTCTGATATATGGAAAAGGGATTTATCATCAGGTGATTTTTGCTCCACAGATAAGACAACAGGCAGCATTAATGACATTGCTTTCCAAGACTTCAGAAGTGAAAAAGGACAAAAAAACGGATCTGGATATCAGAGAAGAGATTTTATCCGGAGTGACAGGGGCTGTCATGGAATATGACGGAATTTCTGTGGAAAAGGTAGAGAAAAAACTGGAGGAAATGTTAAAAATCTACGGAAGCCGATGGGATTTTGAGAATAATCTTCCTGAAGGGGGGAGAAAGCATGGAGTTGAAAATCCATGGAAGACAGGTGTAGGAATAATTCTCAGGCTTTATTATGAGAAGGAACAGCTGGCAAAGGAAATCAGTGACGCCGAGCTGGAAGAAAAAGAAGTGGAGCAGGCAATTTTAGATTATCAGGATATATTAACAAAAAAACAATCTGCTGATGAAGAGTATGAAGAATTCAATGCACACTATAATGTTTTGGCAAATAAGGTATCAACGGAACAATTGGCTGGAAATATTAAACATCAGCTGGAAGAATTAAAACAGGCTTCTGGTCTGTGGCCATTAGAAGAGAAGCGTTTTGAGAAGCTGAAACAAGTTAAAAAAGAGAGAAAATATAATGTATTGTTGGATAAACAAAAAAAATTAGAAGAAAGAAAACAATGTCTGGAAAAACTGGGAGATATTTCAGAAAAAGTAAAAGATCGGACCGTTTACTTATGTGTAGAATTGGAGAGGTTGAAAAATCAGGCAGCAGGATTGAATCTTTCCGCAAGATTGCATATGTATGGAGATTATCAGGGGAATGTCATTTCGGGAATTACGGGAAATGTGCTGGATGTAAAGGAAGAGCAGTTTGATATTACAGAACCGGTGGTGATTCGGATTCCGGACGTGATGGACTTACAATTATCTCCAAAAGGAACAGACATGGATGAATTGCGTAGGATGCTGGCGAAATATGAGGCAGAGCTCAGTGATATATTTGAAACATATCATGTCGGTGGAAAAGAAGAATTGATAGAACAGTATCATACCTGTGAAAAATTGCGCAAAGAAATCAGCCAGTGTGAATTAGATTATATTCAGGAACAGAGGGAGGAAATGCAACTGTCTGAAATGAAAAAAACAGTTCGTTCTGCGGAAGAAGTGGACAGGGATATCATGGAATTATGTGGCAAAGAGAGCATAGACCATATGGTGGGTTCATTGTCCGCAAAGCTGAATGGATTCCGGGAAAAATATGGTACTTTGGAGCAATTGCAAAGAAAAATAGAGGAGACAGAGAAAGAATATGAAGGATGCCGGCACAAGTTAAGCAAGATAAAAAATCTGCCGGACCAATATAGAGACATTACAAATCCGGAGGAAATCATTAACCAATTGAAACAAAAAAAAGAAATGTGGGAAAAACGGGCTGAAGAATCCAGAAATCGTCTGGAACAGGCTAAAATACAAAGAAGGAATGTATCGGCAGAAGAACTGGGAGATGAGTTAAAAGAGCTGGAAGAAAGGTTTTTGGAGGCAAAAAACACATATCAGCGCTGGAAACATATTCGGGAGGTATTTGACCAGGTCAAACGGGATACAATGAATCATCCTATGAAAGATATCGAAGAGAATATGGGCAAATATCTGAGCGTGCTTTCAGAGGGAAAAGTTAGCCTGCAATCCATGGATGACCATATGGAGGTCCGCATTGTAAGCGGAAAAAACTACATGACTTATGATTTGCTTTCAGAGGGAACGAAAGATATGATTTCGCTTGCTTTTCGTCTGGCGGTCATAGAGCATCTGTATCCGGAAGGAGAAGGATTTATTATTCTGGATGATTCCTTTACAGAGATGGACAGAGAGCGAAAAAGTCAGGCGTGTAGGCTGCTTGAAAAATTTGCAGAGAAAAATCAGGTTATTTTTATTACATGCGATGAAAATTATGAAACGGAAATGAAGGGGAAAATGATTCGAATATAACAGAATTTACAAATGGATGATTTTGTGGTAAATTATACCAACAGGAACATATATACAGATGGAGATTCGCTCATGAGAGAAAATAATGAAATAACAGCATTATATGAAAAATTAATCAATATTATCAAAAGCTATCACCCGTCATCTGATTTTTCCCAGGTCAATAAAGCATATGAGCTGGCAAAAGAGGCTCACAAGGAACAATTCAGAAAGTCTGGTGAGCCTTTCTTTATTCACCCGCTGAATGTAGCTATTATTCTCGCAGAATTAAAGCTGGATAAGGAAACGATTATTGCAGCTATTCTTCATGATGTAGTAGAAGATACTTATGTGACAGAGAAAGATTTGGAGCGGGAATTTGGTCATGAAATTGCTTTTCTGGTAGACGGTGTAACGAAATTAACGAATTTTCAGCAGTCGTTGGCCAAAACAGAAATGACCAAGGCGGAATTAAAACAGGAAAGTTTTCGAAAGCTTGTGATGGCCATGTCAGAGGATATCAGGGTAGTCCTTATCAAACTTGCAGACCGGGTTCACAACATGAGAACGATGCAGTTTCAAAAGCCGGAAAAACAGATAGCTATTTCCAGAGAAACATTAGATTTTTATTGTCCAATTGCAAAACGTCTGGGGATTTCCATTCTGCAGACAGAACTGGAAGATTTATCAATGGCATATATCTATCCGGAGGCATATGGAAATATTAAAGAAAAAATAGCCGAGACTGAAGAAAAGAGAGAAAAATTTGTAGGAGTGGTAACGAAAGAAATCAATGCAGCACTGGATGATGCAGGAATTGAGGCAGATACCATATATGCATTAAAACATTTATTCAGTATATACCGTAAAATGATTAACAAAGGGAAGACTCTGGATGAAATGTATGATATTTATGCGATTAAGATTATCGTGACCTCCATTCGTGATTGTTATATTACATTGGGTGTTTTGCATGATTTGTACAAGCCGATTCCCGGAAGATTTAAAGATTTCATTGCCCTGACAAAATCAAATATGTACCAGTCTCTGCATACAACTCTGGTAGGACCGGGTGGAGAGATGTTTGAAGTACAGATTAAAACAAAGGAAATGCATGAAGTTGCCAATTATGGAATTCTGGCTCATTGGAAATATGGTATGCCGGGAAAAGATGTCCGTACTCTTTCGAACAGCCAGAAAGAAAAAGCTGAGTGGCTCAGCCAGATTATGGAGTGGCAGCAGGATATATCGGATAATGATGAATTTATAGAGATGGTAAAACAGGACTTTAATCTGTTTTCAGAGACAATTTATTGTTTTACACCGAAAGGGGAATCAAAGATTCTTCCAAAAGGAGTGACAGCAATCGATTTTGCATATGCCATTCACAGTGATATAGGCAATCATGCAGTAGGCTGTGTGATCAACGGAAAAGAAAGACCATTGGAGACTGTATTGGAGAATGGTGACAAAGTAGAAATTATCACAGATGAAAAACAGGGAGTGCCAAAAGAGGAATGGCTGAATATCGTGAAAACAGGAACGGCAAAAAATAAAATCAGAAAATGGTTTCAGTCATAAGTGAGTAGAAAACGAGGTGTTTGGAATGAAAGAAATAGCAACATATGAGCATAAGGTACAATATTATGAGACAGATCAGATGGGTGTGGTGCATCATTCTAATTATATCCGATGGTTTGAAGAGGCCCGCACATATATCTTAGAACAGGCTGGCTTTGGTTATGACAAGATGGAAGAACTTGGAATTATCAGTCCGGTATTGGAAGTCAATGCACAGTATAGAACTATGACAAGATATCCGGATGTTGTTCTGATTGAGACAAAGCTGGTTGCTTACAATGGTGTCCGTATGACGCTGGAGTATACTGTTCGTGATAAGGAAACAGGGGAAGTAAGATGTACCGGGGAAACAAAGCATTGCTTCATCAGCAGGGAAGGAAATATCCTGCGTCTCACCAGTAGTTTCCCGGAAATCGATACGGTGGTAGCCGGATTATTATCAGAAAAATGAGAAATTAATTCTTGACAAAATAAAATAAAAGAGTATACTAAACGTAATTGAATAAAGCGAAACCGTTGATGTGGAGATAAAAATAAAAGATGCGCTTACAGAGAGTGGGGATGGCTGAGAACCCATAGAGATGCAGTTTATTAAATGGACCACTGAGGGCATGGTCAAAGGATATATGGTATCCGAGTATTCCATGACGTGAGGGCATACGTCAGTTGCCGGGGATATGTTAGTATCCTGATGAGAGTGTGGATTCCACAAATCAAGGTGGCACCGCGGTATGATGTATTTACCGTCCTTGACAATAGCTAGAGCTGTTGTCAGGGACTTTTTTATTATTAAGATTAGGGTGCCAAAACGTGCTGATACAGTCCTGCTGTGCATACTGCGTTATATTTATGCATGGCAGTGACTTATGGGAGAAGTTTAGATGTTCTTAGAACTCTATATACATATCAGCAAATTTCGGAATGGATTCCGAAATAGATGCAATGAAGCCATGGATGGCGACTTTGCATCGGTTGCGTCTGTTTAAAATAAAAATATACTCAGAGTTCTTAGAACATCT
>JAXFDY010000090.1:0-3231 GCA_034172985.1 Lachnospiraceae bacterium | reverse complement strand
GCCTCAAAAAGGCAACAAGACAGATCGCAAGGATGCCAAGTGGATTTGTGATTTATACATGTGCGGAATGGTTAAGCCTTCCTTTATTCCACCTGCCGACATCCGTGAATTAAGAGACCTTGTAAGATACCGTTTCAAACTCACCTGTATGATTACCGGCGAGAAGAATCGTGCTCATAACTGTCTTACTGTATCTAACTTAAAACTAGACGACGTCTTTTCCGATATATTTGGCAAATCATCCCGTTCTATTACAGAACAAATTTTACAACACCCTGGGGAAACTTTTGATGTAGCACCTTTTGTTGATAGCAGGTGTAAAACTCCTATAGAAGAAATACAGGCTGCTGTTGATGGTGCTATCTCTACAGAACAGGCTGTGAAACTTAGACAGTGCCTCGATCACATCGATGAACTTCACAAGCACATTTCAGAAGTAGAACAGGAAATCCTTCGTCTCAGTGATAAATATGAGGCTGCTTTAAATCTAATAAGGACTGTTCCCGGATTCAACAAGAATCCCATGACTGCTATTCAAGTGCTTTCAGAGATTGGTGGTGATATGTCTGTCTTCCCCACAGCTAAACACCTCGTCTCCTGGGCAGGATGTTGTCCTCGAAATGATAAGAGCGACCGCAAAATCAAATCCACTCGGATTTCCTGTGCTGGTTCTTATTTTAAACCAGTTTTGGTACAAGTTGCAAATGCTTTAATCAAATCTAAGAAACATCCTGAATTTACAACTCGCTATAAGCGTATCAAAGCACGCCGTGGTCACAAGAAAGCCATCATTGCAATCTGTCGTATGCTCCTGACCGCTATCTGGCATATACTCTCAGATTTAAAACCATATACGCCGGAAGGTTTTCTTGAATCCCGTCCTGTAAGTAAAGAAAAAATACTTACTACTTCACAGGCACTTAATCTGCTTAGACAACGAGGTTATCTCATCAAAGATGATCCTTTACCTGCTTCTTGATTAGGTGTTGCGTTTATATTCAATTTTCAGCCACCATATGATGGCTTATTTGTGATGCTCAAATTTATACTCTATCCGCTACCTCTTTGTTTCAAACTTTACTCACATAATTGAATCTTCTTCAAATGGTGATTACATTTTTTCCTTTCTTCCAGATTTTTTCAATCTCACCAATAGTTTATTATCTTTTTTTCAAATGAATAAAATCTCTAAGTAATCCTTTTAAATATCTAAATGTTCCAAAGTTTATAATCACGGAAATCAGCCAGTAAATAGCCGAACCTGAAACTATTTGTATTAAAATAATCACATAATCTGATATATCCAGTAAAGAAAGTGGATATATTATTGCCCCCATTACAAGTGCCATCAATAGTCCTGGAACTAAATCCTTCAATTGCTCTCGGTATGTGTATCCCAACAATCCTGCATTAGGGTAGGCATTTATAAACATTCCGACTATATCCGTTATGATTATGCCATATGCCATTACAAGTACACCATATCTAATAGTGATCAATATTACTAATACTCCAGTGAATTTCTTTACCAATTCTAATTTTAGAAACAAATCACTTCTCCCCAATGCGTTAACAGCCTGTAAATTTGCAGTGTGTATTGGCCATAACCCATAGGTTAGACAAAAAATACGAATAAATGGCACACATGGCAGCCACTTATCAGTTAATACAATTCTGACAAATGGCTCTGCTATTGCTGCAAACCCTATCATAAGCGGCCACATTAAGTAAGAGCTCACTTGAATTGAACGTCTAGTCATTTGCTTAACTTTTTCTCTATTATCTTGGTTCATAGCCATTGCCGGATATAATACACTTTGAATTGATGCATTAATATTTACGACGATAAAACATGGATATTTATCACCTTGATTAAAATACGCTAAATCTGAGGCCGAATACGTTTTTCCTATTATTAGACTTCTTAACTGAGTATATCCTGTATCCAAAAGCCCTGAAACCAGTAATTTCCACCCAAATCTAAATAACTCTCTTGCTCTTAACAACGAACACTTAAAATCAGGCCTCCATTTAACAGTAAACCATAATACAAGCGTATCTGTACAAGTATTGACCAAATACTGTGTGACTAGTGACCATACACCTCCCCCTCTATATGCCATCGTTACACCTACCACTCCCGAAACTAAAGTTCCAAATAAAGTTGATAGAAAAAATCTTTTAAATAGCATGTTTCTTGAAACATATGCCTGTTGTACAGAATTAAAAGATGCAACTATTATTCGTATTCCTAATACTCGCAATATATTCTTTAGCATTGGCATATTGTAAAATATTGCAATCATAGGGGCTGTATAAAATAACACAATATATATTAAAATTCCGATTACTATATTAATCCAAAATACTGAAGAAAAATCAAGATTATCCGCATTTTTCTTTTGTATTAATGCATTTCCGAACCCATTACTAACAAAAACATTTGCTATCGTGATAAATACCATTACCATAGCAACCACACCATAATCATCTGGTGAAAGAAGCCTGGCGAGTATAATTGAAACTATTAAACTAATTGCCTGTGCAACTATACGCTCTCCAAATTTCCACAATAATCCTGATATAATACTTAAATTATTACTATTTTTGTTCATACTATTTGACAATTTCCTCATATATGTTCAAGTCATTATTAAAAAATGCCATACACAAATTTACAAAAGCTTGAGTTTCTGCCAAATTCTGTCTTTGTCTCTCAACAATTTTTTCCAGCATCTTTTCCCTCGTTTTTAATGCAAAATTAATTTCCTCCTCCTCCCATCCGTATGCAACGCCATAAATAATTTCACCTGTACCGCAATAGTCTTTTCTAGATTTTCCTTTTTCCGTAACCACAATAGAAATACAACCACATATGCTTGCTATTGTTGAATAGAATGTTTGAGTGTCATACGATATACAGTATTTGCAGTTATTAAACACCTTTACTTTTTCTATTTCTGATAAATTATCCACAATCAGTCCATCAAAGTACTGTGGCAAATCAACTCTATTTGCACCCTTTCGTACAATGTAGCATTTTCCCTGCCTCTTTCCATAATTCGTTTGCCTATAAAGATTGTAGTTAAAATTATGTAGACAAAGACTTCTATTCATAGGATTTAACCGCTTATCGTTAAATACTTCCCTATAACAAATGAATAAATCCTGATTACCATATGCTTCATCCGAATATCGATTACAATTCAAAAACCATCTTACAGTTTTTTT
>JAXFDY010000053.1:0-3998 GCA_034172985.1 Lachnospiraceae bacterium | reverse complement strand
CAGCGTAAGATATACGACTTGCTTAAGGAATATGTGTTGCCTAAAGTGAGATATGATAACGACTTGATGAACATCTTGTCGTTAATTTGGAATGTATATCAACAAAAGGCAACTGGTGAAGATTTTAGATATAAAGTGCTGGGAGATGAAATAGAGAAGCACTATATAATGAATGACGATTGGGTTGATGACAAACTGTTTATTGGAATATTAAACATCTTTGATGATGGCGATAAATTTAACCAGTTCGTTGAGCAGGTTATTGTAATGGTCCGGTCGGAAGATGGCTTTGAAAAGTTTAAAAGTGAACTCTCTACTTTATTAGGTGAAGAGAATTTAGTCCTGTACGAAGAACAGGATAATCAGGGATGTCTTGTTTTTCGGATAAGAGAAAAAGGACATACTGCAGAATTACCGAAAGGAGCTCTCAAATTTTATGTGTGTAGTTCGGAAGTGTATAATGCGGTTAGTTTTTATGAAAGGAACGTTAAATGGCCAGAGGAGCATAATTGCTTTGTATTGACGTTCAATTATGCATGGAATGATTACAGCTACAAGACTCGGTATAGGCTCTATTTTGTGCAGGATGGCAATGCTACCGCGATTGATGAGGTTAAAATTATGAAGAGGGGTACTGTTGATACCTCCGATGAGTTACCTTCTCAATTTGTTGCTTTGGGAGAGGATTTTTGTTCTTTGGGTTGTTCGATAATGTACTATCGAACAATGAAATCCTTATTTGGAAATGAGGCTTACGTGGTTTTAAGTCAGTTGAGAGATGTAGCTTTCTATGAGTCAATATATAAATCGTTTGAAGATGATGGGATATTCAGAACTTCATTGTTAAGAGACAATATCTCAGAGAGAGCTAGGAGGGAAGGACGATATTATGTGTATGGTAGGAATATGGAAGAAGCCTATTCTTTTTCGTACAAATATGTACTACCATATCATGGTGAGGATGTGGAAATAGAATTTAAGTACAAGTATGACGGTCAAGACTTTGAACGTATTATTGGTTTGATTGGAGAGAATGGAGTTGGTAAGACATCGCTCATTAAAAAGATACTAGAATCACTTATATATAATGACAATAGGAATTTTACAGGATTGAGACCACTGTTTAGTAGTGTACTGATGATTTCATATTCACCATTTGACCATTATCCGTTGGCAACTGATGACAATAATTTCTTCATCAACTATGAATACTCTGGGTTGATGAAAGATAAGGAAGAGATGTTCACAACCAAAGAACAGGTTGAAATTCTATCTAAAAATATTGAGAGAATATATTCGCGAAAATACAATTTCTATAAAAGGTGGGAACATTTGGTGAACAAAGTTATTCCAATAGATAAATTTGATTCAATAATTGAAATTGGAGATCCTGATGAAATCAGTATAGATAAGGATAAACTCTTTGATCTGTGTGACAAAGCCAGCTCAGGTGAAACTATGTTTCTATATAGTATTTCAGCTATTATGGCGAAAATACGCAATGATTCTTTGATTATCATGGATGAACCGGAACAACATTTGCACCCGAGGGCTGTTACAGCATTGATGCATTCGGTATATAAAATACTGAAGATGTATGACTCCTATGCTCTTATTTCCACTCATTCTCCTTATGTTATAAGGGAACTGGTGTCGCCAAATGTGCTCATTTTCAAACGTTTTGATGATGAACTTGCTGTAAAGCGAATAGGAATAGAGAGCTTCGGAGAGGATGTCTCAGTACTGAGTGATGTCGTTTTCGGTAATATGAGCGAAGAGAAGCGATATGAGAGATTTATAGAAGATGTTGTTGAAAGGAATAAATATGACTATGATGCATCCATCGCAGAATTACAAACTGGCCCTAATTCATTGGGCCTTAATGCAAAATTGTTGATTAGGTCAGTTATTAATAGGAGGAATGAGACATCTCAATCATAACACGACTCCTCCTCTGGATTACATAGACCAGGTGATTGCTTCAAAGAAAGCTCATAAGGAGGATAAGGCCATCATTGATGAAAGAAAAAGGTGCAAGGCGGCAGGGCTATTACCACCTGCAGATTTGATTTATAAGGAGAGGTGTGCCGAGATCAAGAAGAGAAACAAAGACGAAATAGGGAAGTATAAAGATGCATTTGACTCCGACAATTTGGCAATAGTTCCCAAAGGTGTACCTGTCGCTTTGAATGGTGAGATTCAGGATTGTGAGGAGATGGAGGGGCTATATTCTTTTCATAGTGCTGCTATGGGAAAACTATTCGTAGAAGTGCTTTCGTCAGATGGCTATCTTAACGATATGTGCCCTGTTTGCGAATCGGTAAAGGCTACGACATTTGACCATTTTTTGCCCCAAGCTCAATACCAGTTGTTCGCTGTCCACCCTCTAAACCTGATACCATGCTGTACGGTATGCAATGGTCAAAAGTCGGAGAACGTGTTTGATGCGAATAATAAGAGAAAGTACTGGAATGCTTATCTTGACTTAAACACGAAAGAAAGATTTCTTTATTGCGATATTACTGAAGAGAAAGGAATGCCTAAAGCAGAATTTCGCATTGAGCAGGGGAACCTGCCTGAACGTTATTTTGAAATAGTGAAGCATACCTTTGATGATCTGGAACTAAATGATAACTACAAAAAGGCATCTGGTAGGGTAATCATAAGTCTAAAAGATAGCTGTTGTAAATACTTTATAAAGAATCAAAAAGCAGGTCTTGATAATTGCTTGCAGACGGTAACAGATACCATACCGGATACTGATATTAATAACTGGGAGAATGTGCTAAAAAGAACTCTCATTGGTACCGAGATCTTTAAACGTTTTGTTGCGACAGCTCTTATGCAGGATTACGGAATAACACTTTAAGAGGAATGGTATTATCACAGAAAACGTTGGATAGTCTTCGCGAAATGATAAATGAGAAGACAATGTACAGGAAGGGTGCTGAACTGGTTAGATTCTTTAACCAACTCGGTTTCAATGAAAGATATGGCAATGGCTTCCCTTCGCGGTGGGTATATACCGATGGTAAGTTGTCTGTCATAAATGGAAGACCCGAACTTGATAAATGCATTAAGATGGTATTCAACCCTGCTGAGTTTATTGGAAGAATGAACGAGTTGAAAGCTTGTCTTGATGAGTTCAATGAGTATTTGGCTTTTGATGGATGGAAAGTAGAAGTTAAGAATACTGGCGTTGAGATTCATAGGGTTGCGGGTCCTGATGTTGAAGCTCAACTCAAAGAATCTTACGAGGCAGAAAATATTATGTCTGAGGCAGATTTTCTGAAGGTCGAGATAGAAGATATAAATATAAGTCAATTGAGTATTGACGAAACATTGAAGCCTGTATTGGAAGCAAGAATGACAGAAATGAAATCATGTTTCAAGGCTCAGGCATATCTTTCTGTCATTTTCATGGCAGGTAGCATGCTTGAGGGTATATTGCTGAGCTTGGCGAATCGGAATCCCAAAGTATTTAATCTGTCAAATGTTGCTCCTAAGAATAAAGAAAACAAGGTTAAGCCTTTTTATGATTGGACGCTGAATGATTTAATAACTGTGGCTCATTCCGTTGGAATTTTAAAACAAGACATTGCAAAGTTTAGCCATGTATTAAGGGATTTCCGGAATTACATACATCCCTATCAACAGATGTCTGAAAGATTCTTCCCCGATGAAAATACAGCGAAGATCTGTATGCAGGTAATGAAAGGTGCTCTATTGCAAATCTCCAAGAACGGGAATGCGAACGCATAATATAGGATAAGGTAAACAAGATAAAAATGAAAAGGCTCTATACATCAAACTGCTAGAGTCAGGGGACAGGTATGAAGTGAACCATCTATATACAATTAAGAAATGGCCCACAAAGCAAGAAGGCATTCAGATAGCGGAGTCTATCACGCCTACTGCTCACCTGATGAATTCGAGCCCTACCCGGAGTATTAATATCTTTAAGACAAAAATGAATCAGGGACCTGTCACCTGACCCG
>JAXFDY010000003.1:0-11150 GCA_034172985.1 Lachnospiraceae bacterium | reverse complement strand
TGATTTTTAGATTCTCATATATCTTCCCATCGGAAGTAATGCATAAATCTTTTATTCCTAAATCTATTCCTATGCTATCATTTGTATGTGCCAGTTCCTTATGCTCAGTTTCTACAAGTATGGACACATAATATTTTCCACTGGAAACCTGCGAAACAGTCGCTGACTTTATCTGCCCACTAAAATCCCTATGTAACTTTGCTTTTACCTCTTTTAATTTAGGCAATTTTACCTTACCATTCTCAAAATTTACTGTTATATTTCCATTTGTATAATTTGTTGTATATGATTTATGGTTATCATGTTTACTCTTGAATTTTGGATATCCTGCATGTTTCCTGAAAAATTTCTGATATGCAGAGTCCATGTTATAAATTGCGTTGGTCAGAGCAAATTTATCCACTTCCTTTAGCCATTCATAGTCTTTCTTTAATTCTCTGTTACAGTAATTATTACAATCTGTTTTACTGACAGACTTTTTCTCTTTCTCGTATATTTCTTTCCGATATGCCAATGTCTGGTTATAAACAAAACGACAACAGCCAAATGTTTTTGCAATCTGTATTCTCTGTTCGCTATTTGGATATATCCTGTATTTATATGCTTTTAGCATTGGCTGTCACCACCTTCCTACCCTTGATTTTCTATATATTTTCGGAGCATCTCTTCTGAAACATTTCCTACACTGCAGGCAAAATATCCATCCGTCCAAAAGGTATGTTCTTTCCAGAAATGTTTTCGTAAATAATTCGGATATGATACTGTAACAAATACTTGTGTCTGTTTTTTGCTTTCCATGTTCCCATAACGCAAGCATAGCACAAGCTACCACTTTTGGCTACCTTAACCCACCGTCTAAAGCCAGTGGGATTGCGGTAGCCCTATTTCAAAAACGCAGGCGTAGCGAGCTACGTCGAGGCTTTTGAAATAATGAAATTGGAAAATCAGACAAGTTAGATGGGTAGTTATTTAGAAATCGCTATACTAGTATTTGTATTTTATTATAGCATATGTGAATATTATTTCACAAGAAAAATTTGCAAAAAACAGATGTCCCGAATCAGGACATCTGTCATATTCATTAAATATATTAATCTATCTGTGTTATCTTTAATACATCCATTGCACAAAAAATCAAATTATGTTCTCTTGTTTTGGCATAATATGTAGGTGATACTGCTATGATAGGCTTTATGTCGCCATTTGCTATCATATGATCCAGCGTATGTTTCACATCTCCTTCTTTCTTTAAAAAACTATTTCCTCTATGACCATTATCTCTACATTAATTCTATATCAATTTTTCTTAGATAAAGCATAGACTTTTTATTTATAATGAATTAAAATTAGTGTAACACATTTTATAGATGCATAGAAAGGTCTACATTATGAAACTTTTTCACCACTATTTAATACAGCTATATAATTTACACAAAAAGAAAAATCTGAGTTATTTTGCTTCCCTTGGCTTAACTCAGGGACAGCCTAAGGTTATTGAAATCCTGTACAGAAACAATGGATGCTCTCAAAAATTTTTAGCAGATGCCTGTGAGCTGCAAAAGGCTACCATAACATCTCTGCTGAAAAAAATGGAAAGCGATAATCTTATCCATAGAAAAAAAGATGTTTTGGAAAACGGTATACGCATCACCAAAGTGTTTCTTACCGATAAAGGTATGGATTTAGCTTCCAAAGTCATTGATTCTGTTATTGATGTAGAAACCAAATGTTTTAAAAACTTTACCGCAGAAGAAAAAGCACTGTGTTTCGAATATCTTGAGCGTATATATATTAATCTTAAAAATATGGACTAAAAAGCACCTGATCACAGTTTTATCTACAACCTATTGTACTTTCATAAATTCCAAAACCTTGTTCATTGCTGTCGTTCCACCATTTGGTGTAAATCCATGTCCTTCGCCCGGTAAAACAACTAATTCCAGACTAGTATACTTGTTTTTTGCCTGCTCTGAATAATTTAATGATACTATTGCATCTTTGTCACCATGAATGATTAATACATTTTTATCAAATTCTCCTATATTGTCAAAAGTATAAAAATCTCTTATTGACGTAAAGAAATTCTTACCAAGCTTAAGACCCCAGAAATCATATGTATCCGGTATTTCCTCTACTGATTTAAAATTATTTCTCCAATCATCGGGAATATTTAATGCAGGATAATACAGAATCATCGCCTTTACTTCTGACTTAAGCTCTTCACATGCAAGTGCGGTAACTAATCCTCCCTGACTACCACCAAAAAGAAATATTTCCTCTTCGTTTACTATGTCCAAGGTTTTTATATAATTAAATACAGTAATCAAATCTGCTTTTTCTGTAAAAATGGTCATATCCGTACTTTGTCCGCTGCTCTTTGATTTTGTAGAACCTCCACAAAAATCATACGCATATGCAACATACCCATTTTCTGCATAGTACTTGCATTCTTTAATAAAATCACTATTGCATCCGTTATACCCATGACTTAGAATAATTGCCGGATATACTCCCTGCTTTGCCGGTTTGTATATTTTTCCATAAATTTCTTTTTCTCCGTCTTTTATAATAAGTTCTTCTACAACTACCGTTTCTTCTTTCTTTTCTGTTTCTTTTTCTGTTTCTTTTTCTGATTTTTTCTCTGAAGTCACCTCTGTCTTATTTTCTACACCTTTCTCCTGACTAGCATTATTTGAACAGCCTACGACCAGAGTAAGTGCAACCATTAGCATACTTATATATATTTTCTTTCTCATTTACATTCTCCTTCCATAACAATACCCGTATGAATATGTTCTATCTCAGACAATCGTGTACAAAATACATAGTCATCGCTTCCATTCTTCTGTTTCCATTTTCAGAAAAACCATGACCTTCGTGATTGAATATTTCTAATTTGGCATTTTTGTATGTCTTCTCTGCCCATTTTGCATATTCATATGAAACTACGGCATCCTCCACACCGTGCATGATAAGTACATTTTTACTATATTTTCCAAGTATCTCTTTTACACTATACCCATGAATGGTCTCAAAGAATTTTCTGCCAAGAGTCATACCCCATAATTCTTCGCTGTCAGGAATGTCCTCTAGCTTAGGAAAACGTTCATTCCAATTATCAGGGATGCAAAATGCAGGATATAAAAGAATTAATCCCTCTATATCCTCTTCTATCTCCTCTGCAGTCATGGCAGAAACCATCCCTCCCTGACTGCCACCAAACAGAAATATCTTATCTGTCTGTTTCCATTTCTTAACTTCATCCACAATAGCAATCAAGTCTTCTTTCTCCGTGAATAATGTCATGTTCGTTGTGCCGAAACCACTTTCGTCACGTGTACTTCCTCCACAAAATGTATGACATACTGCACCAATGCCATTTTCAGCAAAGTATTTTGCCGAAATATCAAAATCTGATTTGTATCCATTATATCCGTGACTAAAAATGATTATCGGATACTTTTCCACTCCATCCGGTTTGTAAAAAACTATATCACTGCATCTGCCGTTATGTGGAACTTTTAATTCAATAATTTCCATGCTACACCCTCCGTATGAGATTATTATAATATAAACAAACTATTAGTTAGATTTCTAACTCGTTTTAGTATAACATTCTACATTATGTTTTGTCAATCAATACCCTCTGGCTTTATCTCTATTCATGTTTCCTGCTAATTTTGCAATATCCTTAATAGCTGATTTCGTTCCTGTTCCCGCTGCCGTTGAGATTACCACTGCTTTCTTTGAAAACATACACGCTCTTGGTCTGTGTGACATCCAATATTTCAACTGCCTGCTTCAGGCTGTCCAGTAATTCATTGGCCTCTTGAAGCTTGCGTATCATCATTTCCTCGGAATAAATCATGTCCCATGCCGGATAAAATGTATTCACGTCTGTAATTTGCTTGAATCTCTGTAATGTTTTTTTCATTTCCAATTCGTTGATTATGATCGGGATATCTCCCTGTACCGGAATCGGTCTCTCCTGAAACTGAAGGTCGATGTTTTCGATCCACCGTTTTTCTCCCGCACTTGCATATATCCTACAATCCGTGTGTTCCTGGAACCAGGCCGCAGAACCAATATGGTCTGGGTGTGCATGGGTCAAAACAATGCCCTTGATATCGGATGCCGTTCTGCCGATGCCTTCGAGGCACTGTAAAATCTGTTTTTCGCAGCCATATACTCCCGAATCGACAAGATAGCAGTTTTTGTCTTCGATTAGATATACATATACATATCGCTCAATTTCCGGTGTTACATGAAAATCAATTCTAATTTGATGAATCTGTGCGTTTCCCATAGATATTCCTCCTATTTTTTACTCCTTGTTGTTTATTAAAATCACCTCTAAAAATGTCTAATATTTCCCACCATATTTCTTCTTATCTTCCTTCATTCGCTTATTATTTTTCGCAATCTCTTTGTGCCATTTAACCTTATCACGCATATATGCTGTCTTATCATCAGAATATCTTGCCTCATTCTTTAGTTTGCAATAACTTTCCCATCGTTCCTGTGATAAGTTTCCCTCTGCGACGGCTCCTTTTATGGCACAGCCCGGCTCTGTCATATGCTTACAATCAGCGAATTTGCATTTTCCCAAGTACTGTTCCACATCTTCAAATGCTTCTCCCAGTCCGGTTGAAACATCCCACATACCAAGTCCACGCATACCGGGAGTATCAATAATCATTGCTCCACTCTTTAACATAATAAGCTGCCTATGGGTTGTGGTGTGACGACCTTTGCTGTCGTCCTCACGAATATCATTGACATTCATTATCTCTTCACCTGCCAATGCATTGACAAGACTTGATTTTCCTACACCGGAAGAACCAAGAAATACGACAGTCTTTTCCGGCTGAAGATATTTTTCCAGTTTCTCCATGCCATAACCTGTTTTGGAACTGACCGGATGCACCTCTACTCCCGGTGCAACCACTTCAATACTTGCAATATATTCCTCATAATCCTCTACCAAATCCGCTTTTGTCAGCACGATAATTGGAGTTGCACCAGACTGCCATGCCAATGTCATATATCGCTCCAGACGCTTTTCATTAAAATCATGATTCAATGACTGCATAATAAACACATAGTCAAAGTTTGCTGCTACAGCCTGCTCTCCCCGTCCCGGAGTAGGATCCAATCGCGAAAAAAATGTTTTTCTTGGTAAGGTTTTGATAATCTGACTGTCACCATTAGGAATATAATTGATTAACACAAAATCCCCTGTTGTTGGAAATTCTTCAAATCCAACATAATACTCTTTCGTTTTTAATCTGGCATATGTTTCACCATGTTCGCATATCAATTGATACCTTTCCCTATGAACTGCCATTACTCTTGCAGGAATCACTGCTGACTCATTTGATATACTTTCTTCTTCTTTCATCATTTCCGGCATAAAGCCATATTTTTTCAAATCCATTTATAAAATCCTCTATTGTTGTTAACATCTTAAATCTTATGGTTATCATTTCTTTTTCCATTACTTTCATACTGACAACACTTCCTTCTTACCGGCACCTGAAAAAGAGCACAAAAATACCGCAGAAAGCAATCCTGCAAGTGTACTTCCTACGGTTAATTTAGGCATAAAAATAACACACCTTCTAAGTGTGCTACAACCGACAGTTATAGTATTCACGAAAGGTTACTTAAAACGGCACAACTAATGTAATCAGTTCTTTAAACTGATTGCGTGGGAGATTCCCTTGAATTTTTTGCAACAAAATAAAAAGGTCTGCACCTTAGCATTACTTGCACCCTTATTCAGTTATGCTACAATTACCTCGCTTAATAAAATCATAATTCATGTCTCCTTTCGTATCTGCTGTGGCAGATTGTTTTCTTTGGTATAGCACCAAAAGACATAGTGGTCAACTTAATTTATATTTTATTCTCCCAAAAGCAAGGTGTAATTGGGCGATGACCGATGCATTTTGTTTATATGCTTTCGTAAGATTTTCCCATAAATTTGCGATACTATTAAGGGAACTTTCCCTCAATCTATCGACTTTTCCCTTATTTTATGCTATAATTTAAGGGAATAATTTGGAGGTAAAGTTATGAGAAGTTTTAATTATTCTGAAATCAAGAACCAAAAGTGGGATTCAGATATTCTCGGTCTCATTGCAGCGATATATAAAGAAGCAGGAAAGCAGGAAATGTACCTAAAACAGCGCCCGGAAGAGCTTAAAAAGCTGGTTGAGATT
Source organism: Lachnospiraceae bacterium (assembly GCA_034172985.1). GTDB lineage: Bacteria > Bacillota > Clostridia > Lachnospirales > Lachnospiraceae > CAG-303. The sequence goes on along the minus strand of JAXFDY010000003.1, from coordinate 4,926 downwards.
GCAAAGGTACAAAGTACCGAGGCATCCAATGCCATTGAAGGCATTGTAACCACAAGTACCCGTATTAAGCAGTTGGTGGAGGAAAAAACTACACCGAAGAACCGTGACGAGCAGGAGATTGCAGGTTACCGTGATGTCCTCAATATCATCCACGAAAGTTTCGATACGATTCCGATCACACAGAATTATATCCTACAACTGCATAAAATTCTGTATAGTCATATGAATAATCCTATGGCCGGCAGAACCAAGAGTGTGCAAAACTATATCAGTGCCACATACCCGGATGGTCATGTGAAAATCTTGTTTACACCTCTTGCTCCATATGAAACTCCGGAGGCACTGGACAGGATCTGTGAAGAATACAATCGTGTCATTGGGAATATGGAGGTCGAACCGCTGATTGCAATCCCTGTTTTCATTCACGATTTTCTGTGTATCCACCCGTTTAATGACGGCAACGGCAGAATGAGCAGGTTGCTCACAACACTGCTGCTCTACAGAAATGGTTTCTATGTCGGAAAGTACATCTCTCTGGAAGCCAAAATCGCAAAAGACAAAGACCTTTATTATGATGCCCTCGGTCAAGCTCAGACCGGTTGGCATGAAGGCACAGAAAATGTCGTTCCGTTCATTAAGTATCTGCTTGGAACAATCCTTGCCGCCTATAAGGATTTTGAAGACCGCTTTGCACTGGTAGAAACCAAACTGCCCGCACTGGAAACAGTAAGACGAGCCACAATGAATAAAATCGGACGATTTAGCAAGCAGGACATTCTTGAACTTTGTCCTTCTCTCAGCATCAGTTCCATTGAGGGGGCACTACGCAAGTTGGTGGCATCCGGCGAACTAAAGCGTGAGGGTTCCGGCAAAAATATATGCTATTACAGATTAAAATGATTCCCGCAACAACAAAACCGTTCCCTTATAATCGAAGTTTAATTAAGGGAACGGACATATCTATCTTTAATGTCCTTATAATATGATATGAGGGTCAAAAGGTATTTTGCCCCTCTCCAAACAGCGAGGTATGCATTTCAAACCGAGAATCGCAATTCCTTGAACCATTATACCTTCATCTCCAAATCAATATTATCCTAAAAAACGCCATCCATTATCATTCAAACACTATTTGAGCTATTTTTACATCGCACTCATCAACATATCCAACGTCCTCTTGCATATCCCATAGTCGAATTTCGCTTATTTCATCATTCTCTTTACGCTCAAACGGAATTATTTCTGCTTGTTCACCAATAAATATTGCTTGATATTTTATATTTCCCTTAGCATCTTCCACTTTAAATAATCCTTTAAACTTCAATGCCTCATTTCTTTGGTGTGTTTCTTCATACAACTCTCTGATTGCAGCTTGCCTTGGAGTTTCACCTGCATCAATTCCACCTGCGGGAAATTCCCACTGCTGTCTCCAATCATTATACCCAATAACATACTTATCAGCCACTTTTAGAATAGCATACGCTCCCGTTACATTCTGATACTGTTGAATATCTTCTTCCTTAATATCAATATATTCGATTAATTTCCAACCACTTTTATTTTTTGCCAACATACATTCTTACCAAAATCCTTTTCATTCTCACTTATAATTTCTTAGTGAAACATATTATTCTGTTTGCTTCTACAAATCCCATTTTAAGATGAAACTGCAAGCTTTCCATATTACTAATTTCACAATCACTTGCAAATTCCGTACATCCCTGATTCTTAGCAAACATTTGACATTCTTCCACTAATTTTCTTGCGATGCCTTGTCTTCGATATGCTGCTTCAACAAAAACTCCTTCTAAGTATCCTACCGGGCTTGTTTCTGTTCCTTCCACATAATCATGCCTAAATCCACATTGAGCAAATCCAATAGCAGCACCATTATGATATGCCATAAATACAGCACCACCATTATCTATATAATCAATAAAATCTGCCTCTAACCCTTCAACAGAATTATCATCCCACATTTGAATCGCCAATTGTGCTACGACACCGGCGTCTTTTACGGAAGTTCTTTTAATTTCCATGATTTTTTATCCACTCCACTGATTTCTTTAATGCTTCTATTGTCTTTGTTTCTAAGACACATCTTGCATTGCATACCTTAGCCATATTCAAACGGTCCACCAAGTCTATTTCTCCATCACCTAATGCCAAATGATTCTTAGGCGGATTTTCTCTTCCATCATGAATGTGAAAATGACTTAACTTGTCCTTATTAGCAAGGATAAACGGTACATCAATTTCTCCTGTTCCCTTTGAATGTCCTATATCCCATGTCAAAACAAAACAGTCACTTTTTAACATGCTTTCTATTGCTCTTTTTTCATATTCACGAAATCCATCTGTATTTTCAATAGCAATCTGTATGTCTGCATCTCCAATCCATTCTTCACACAATTTTATGAAGTGTAAAAAATAATCCATATATACATCAAAATCTCTCTCATACATTTGAACCTTTTTGTCCGGCAATGTAATATATATTCCGTGATGCATATGCATATTGATAATTAGCGGCTTTCCCTTTTTTCCGTGCTTATTCTTTAGTTCTACAAAATGCTTTGCTACCTCTATCGTACGTCTTACTGTTTCCAAATAAGCATCTCGAACCAATGGATTAAAATCTGCAATATTTAGATTTTCATCTAAATGAATTGTATAATAAATTCCAGCTTCGTCCGCCTTGTTATAAGGCCAATCGACATCCTCGATTTTGTCAATTTGATATTCCGGGAAATTCATATTTAACTCAATGAAAGATAACCCTAATTCTTTACAAAGGCATATATTATCCTCAAGAGTTCTATTTTCAATCAGTGTCGGCATTCCAAATTCCAACATAAAATCGCCTTCTTTCTTATCAAACTCACTCTGCTCTTGACATGAGCCTCCTTCGCATGTGGATTGATGACAACACGGCGATCCTATGCCTTTGGCACAGGTTGCCATGACAATAAGTCTACCACATGCTACTCATGTAAAGAGCAGTGTGTTATACCTTACAATCTATTTCTTAGTTTCTCTGCAACTTTCTCCGAGTATTCAGATTCTCCTTCCGGATAATTCCACCCAAATCCATCATCCTCATATCTAGGAAATACATGAAAATGTGCATGTCCATAATCACAGAATTTCCCACCATTTTGCATTATGCTATAGCCCTCATTTGCGTATATATCCTTCAATGCAACTACAATTTTTCTCGCCACACTCATAATATCCAAAACAACGTCATCAGACAGTTTTTCTATGGAGTCAACATGCTGTTTCGGCACAATAAGCACATGCCCTTCGTGTATCGGGTCTATATCCAAAAAAGAAATCACCTGACTATCTTCATATACAACATGCGCTGCTAACTGTTTATTTATAATCTTACAAAAATCGCACATTTTCTTGCCTCCTGTTTCTCAACTTCTATGCTCATCCATATATTTCTCTATGGCTTCCACAACCAACTCTGTAGCTCTTTTTACAAAGAAACTATATTCTTCCTTCGACATACCGATATATGGGTACTGGCTAACTTCTTTTTCCGGCATATATCCCATCACCTTTACTTTGCGCGCAATCGCTCCTGCAGGAAGATAATCAATGTAATTTGGAAAATCTTTCAAGCATACAATATCTGTTATGTAACCGGATTTCGGATTTGCTTCTAAATAGTCAGCCTCTATAGAATATATATCCTTCATTCTTTCTCGACCACCTATGAGTTTCTTTACAGAATCCCATGTTTCTTCCATTCCAGCTGCCTGCTTGCTTAAATCCGGATGCAGCTTAATTCTATCCCAAGATGCTTTTACCCTATCCACATCACGGATGTATCTTTGAAATTCCACATCTGTTATAAGATGCGCATAATACCCCAGCAGAAAAGCTTCTTCTTTTACCTCTAATTCCCCTTTCAGTTCTATGTATTCATGCAAAAATCTGTCACAATCCGCAGCTGTTTTTCGTTCATTTCCCATCCAGTGCGTCACTTCTCTTGATGGAGTAAAGCTTGTCCAATCTTCATTTTCCACATTACAATCGGGTGCAATATTCCCCACGAAAAATTCATGCTTACATAAAGAAGGAATCTTCTTGATAACCTCATCCGCAACCATTGAATGTGTAACCCATGTTGCCATAAAACACCTACTTCCTACAGTTTATCTCTTAATGCTTTGATTTCTTCATCATTAAGTCCAATCATTCTAAAATATGTATCGGTATCGTCATATTCCGCTCGAAATAATCTTAAAAACTCTTCCATAAACATTTTACAAGGCGTTACTATATTCATATCAAGTTCCGGAAAATTCTTATGTACCAGTTCCAGACGTCCTTTTCCATACTCCTTAGTCAACACATAATTTTCCATAATATCTTCATCACATACACCTGCATGTAATAACAAAATTGCGGCAACAACTCCGGTTCTGTCCTTGCCCGCTGTACAATTAAACATTACGCCCGTTTTGGCACTTGCTATACATTTAAATATATTCGGCATTTCCTTTGCTCTTGCAATGCTCATATAACTTATAGGCACAGCCTCCACCGATTCCGGCACACCGCTTCCCTCGATAATTTGAAAATTATAATACTCAAAGTCATTTCTACCTGCGAAGCCACTCGGTTTTCTCTCCACATCCTTTTGTCCACGCATATCTATAATCGTTGTTATATTCTTTGCTTTTAAAAACTCAATATCTTCCTCACTCGGGTAATTTTGCACATCACTACGAAGGATACTTTCACATCTTGTCTGTTTTCCTGTTCTTGTTATATATCCGCCCAAATCTCTGGTATTCTCCGTTGTACTAAGTAAGCTGCGAACCATATCTCTTCTCCTCAGAATGTTATTAACATTCCCTATTATACCAAAAACACTCCCGATTTTCTACCGGGAGTATCATTAATTAC
>JAXFDY010000106.1:0-19814 GCA_034172985.1 Lachnospiraceae bacterium | reverse complement strand
TGAGCGAGGTGGCAGAGAACATTTTCTCAAGCTTTGACAGTGGAACGAAGCCATCGAAGAAGCAGCCGGAACGATTTTACCACGGGTTTGTGCTGGGACTGCTGGTAGACTTGCGTGGCAGGTATACCGTTACTTCCAATCATGAGAGCGGATTTGGAAGATATGATGTGATGCTGGAGCCAAAGAAACAGGAGGATGATGCTATCATTCTGGAATTTAAGGTGTTTAACGGAAGAAGAGAGCAGACACTGGAGGATACAGTGGAAGCGGCACTGGCACAAATCGAGGAGAAACAGTATGAAAAGCTGCTGATGGAAAAAGGCATTTCCGGAGAACGGATCAGAAAATATGGATTTGCTTTTGAAGGAAAGGAAGTTCTGATTGGAACGAGGGAATAAATGAAAATGAAAGAGAAAAAGCATATATATCTGGCTTCTCCTCATATGTCGGAGGAAGGCTATGAACAGAAATATATAAAGGAAGCATTTGATACAAACTGGATAGCACCCTTAGGAAAAAATGTTACGGAATTCGAACAGGAAATGAAAGATTATCTGGGGGCAGAGGCAACCGTCGCACTATCTTCGGGAACATCGGCGATTCATCTCGCACTGAAACTAGTGGGAGTGGAATGTGGGGATTTGGTTTTCTGCTCAGATTTAACTTTTTCTGCAACGGCAAATCCCATTCTTTATCAAGGGGGAGAGCCGGTATTTATTGATAGTGAAGAAGATACATGGAATATGGACCCGAGAGCATTGGAAAAGGCTTTTGAGAAATATTTATCTATAGGAAAAAAGCCAAAGGCTGTAGTCGTGGTGAATCTTTATGGAGTGCCGGCAAAATGGGACGAAATTATCAGTATTTGCAGAAAATATGATTGTCCTGTGATTGAAGATGCAGCAGAAAGCCTGGGTACCACTTATACTGTACAGGATGATATGAAAGCACCGGATGGTCAGGTCCTGACTGCAGGAACAGAAAGAAGTACGGGAACCTTTGGAGATTACGGTATTATCAGTTTTAATGGTAATAAGATCATCACTACATCTGGCGGCGGAATGCTGCTGTGCAATACGGTGGATGCCAGGGAGAAAGCGAAGCGGGCACTATATCTTGCCACTCAGGCAAGACAACCGGCAAGATGGTATCAGCATACAGAGATGGGATACAATTACAGGATGAGCAATGTAGTAGCTGGTATTGGAAGAGGACAATTAAAAGTCCTGAATCAGAGGATAGAACAGAAAAGAGCAATATATGCATATTACAAAGAACGGCTGGAAAGGCTGGAGGGGCTTACATTGATGAAATCTGATGAGCATTCTGGGAATAATTGCTGGCTTACAGCGATTCAACTGGCTGACGAGTGTAAAGTTAAACCAGGAGAGCTTATGGATGCTTTGGAAAAAGATGATGTAGAAAGCAGACCGGTATGGAAACCGATGCATCTGCAACCTGTTTTTGCAGAGAAGGATTTTGTGACATCGTTAGAGACAGCACTTTGCACTGTCGATTTTGAAAATGGAGCGGATAACAGTATTTCGGGAACCATATTTAGAAGAGGAGTCTGTCTTCCGAGTGATACGAAGATGGATGAGGAAGATTTAGACAGAATCTGTACCGTGATAGAAGGTTTATGGTAACACACAAAGGCATTATCTGTAATGCCTTTGTGTTCCTTTTGAAGAATCTTCTTTTTGTAAAAAACGCATATTTCCGGTGTTTCTTGGCTTTTCACCCATACCGGACACATAAAATGCCTGTTTTAAGTCTCCGGCAGTACGCTTTACACAATCGGGGCAAAAACGGCCATATCGAATGGCACAGCCACATTTCTCGCATTTGATATAAAATTTGCTTCCTTCAGGAATTTCCACCTTGCCGTCACGAAGCATTACATTCAGCTTTTCCATGGATACGCCTGTTTCTTTAGAAATAAGGGAAGCATTAGATGGTCCGTGTTCATCGATAAATAACTTTACCTTTCCGAAATCATCATACTCATTATGTTTACATTCACTGCATTCATATCGCCCGGATCCCTTGTAATAAAGAGAAGCAGAGCATTTACTGCATACTACGGGCCTGTCGCCCAGGATCCATTTTATATCTGCATCTTTCAATCCATCCAGCTCCTTTACAAACAAAATCTGTTTTTATTATATATGAAAGTAGTCATTTTGTCAAAAAAATAAGGAGAATTTGTTGCTTTTTACAATTGACAATGGGTACCGGCTGATTTATCATAAAGCTAAGAAAATGGATTTTCTTTTGATTGCGAGTTACAAGTACAAGGAGGTGATTTGCGTGGTCAGCAGTGTATATAATTATTATTTATCAACTTATCGAAACAAAGAAATGTCAAAATATGACAGCCATAAAAAGAGCGAATTGCAGGATGTCTATAATGCTATGCTGAAGATAAATCGCAAATCTCCGCTTTATAAGTTAGGAGATCAGGCGGAAGTACAGAAGTATGCCATTGATATTAAAGAAAGTGCAAGAGATTTTAAAAATGTGGCAGCAGCTCTTACAAATGATGATGGAAGTATTGCGGCATTTTCAAGAAAAAAAGCGGGTTCTACGAATGAAAATCTGGTATCTGTGGAATATATAGGCCAGCCGGAAGAAGAAACGACAGGCTTTGATATTCGGGTAAAAAGTCTGGCAAAATCCCAGGTGAATGTGAGTGAGTATCTGGATCCGGAGGAACATGCGGTAAGTCCGGGAAGTTATTCTTTCGACCTCTCCATCGGAAAATATACATATGAGTTTTCTTTTGATGTGAGTGAGAAAAAAAGTAACAGAGAGGTACAAAATCAGATTGCAAGATTGATTAACAGAGCAGATATTGGGTTGAATGCTGGTATTCAGGAAAATTCAGAGGGAGAAACTGCATTGTCCATTGTATCCGAAAATACAGGATTGATTGATTTAAATAAAAAGGGATTGACCTTTGAGATTGTACATAATGAAAAAAGCGAAGAGGGAAATATAGTAGAGCTACTGGGGTTGGATCAGGTGGTGTCAAAACCGGGAAATGCATTGTTTGAAATCAATGGTGAGGAACATGCTTCGACAAATAATCAGTTTACGGTGATGAAGAATTTCAAGGTCAGGTTAAATAATACGGGAGACGAGACTGTGCAGATTGAGATGAAACCGGATTTTGATTCTATGATGGAAAATGTAACGGAACTGGTAGATGTATATAATTCTATGGTAGATATGGCGATGACCCACGCCGCAGATGGAGAAGATTCTGACAGACTGTTGAATGAGATACAGAGAACAGCGAAACATTACAAAGAAGGGTTGGATTCGGCAGGATTTACAGTGCTGGACGATGGACATATCCAGATAGAAGAATCCATTTTGGTACAGTCTGCAGAAGAAGGAAATATTGAAGAAGGATTGGAGCAGTTAAACTCTTTGAAAAAGGCATTAGTGCGAAAAGCAGATGATATGTCGGTAAATCCTATGAATTATGTCAATAAGAAGATGATTGTATATCCAAATCCGGTCAGGAATTTTACAAGTCCTTATGTTTCTTCTATTTACAGTGGGATGATGTTCAACGGCTATGTATAGTAATTGTTATGATTTACAGTCAAATTTGAAATAGTAACAGGGTAACTAAAAAAAGGATTGACTTTCAAAAACTGATATGCTATATTATATGAGCTATGGAAGAAGTCCTTTTTTTTTGCACAAATTTTTGTGCGAAGAAAAAAGCAAGCAAAATAAAAATTTAGTGGAGGTGGAAACTGTGCGCGTAAAGATCACATTGGCATGTACGGAATGTAAGCAGCGTAATTACAACATGACGAAAGATAAGAAAACACATCCGGACAGAATGGAAACAAAGAAGTATTGCAGATTCTGTAAATCACACACATTACACAAGGAAACAAAGTAATTGGATGGAGGTAAGGATATGAGCGAAACTGTATCGACAGAAACAACTCCGGAAGTAGAAAAAACAACCCTTGCATCTGCAGAAAGCAAATCATCGGACAAGAAGTCTGATAACAAAACAAAGAAGAGCCGGTTTGCAGGAATGAAGGCAGAGTTTAAGAAAATTGTCTGGCCTGACAAGTTAAAGGTTGTTAAGAGTACAACTGCCGTAGTCCTTGTTTCAATCTTTGTTGCTATCGCCGTTAAAGTATCTGATTTACTGATACAGGCGGTGCTTGACTTGTTATTAACGTAAGGAATGGGTGAATGTATGGAAGAGAAGGAACAGGATAGAGAAGCAAAATGGTATGTTGTACATACCTACTCAGGATATGAGAACAAAGTAAAGACTGATATTGAAAAAACAGTTGAAAACAGAAAGCTTCAGGATCAGATCCTCGAAGTCACAGTTCCTATGCAGGACACCATTGAAATGAAAAGTGGAACAAAGAAACAGGTGGAAAGAAAATTACTTCCAGGATATGTGCTGGTTCGTATGTTCCTTAATGAAGACACATGGTATGTTGTCAGAAACACAAGAGGTGTTACAGGATTTGTGGGCCCGGGTTCAAATCCGGTTCCACTTACGGAGAATGAGATTAAATCATTGGGTATTGATATTCCAAAGATTGTAGTTGATTTTGAAGTAGGTGATAGTGTCACGGTAACAGGTGGTGCCTGGGAAAATACAGTTGGTGTCATTAAGAGTATTAATGAACACAAACAGAGCGTTACTATTACTGTTGACATGTTTGGCAGGGAGACTCCTGTCGAAATAGGATTTACAGAAGTAAAGAAAATCGAGTTTTAGTAGAATTCATCAAATTTAGGAGGTGCCATCATGGCGAAGAAAGTAGAAGGATATATTAAGTTACAGATCGCTGCTGGCAAGGCAACACCAGCACCACCGGTTGGACCGGCTCTTGGTCAGCACGGTGTAAATATTGCTCAGTTTACAAAGGAGTTTAATGCAAGAACAGCAGATCAGGATGGAATGATTATTCCTGTAGTTATCACTGTTTATGCTGACAGAAGCTTCAGCTTTGTTACAAAGACTCCTCCTGCAGCTGTATTATTAAAGAAAGCTTGTAAGATTAAATCAGGATCAGCAGTTCCTAACAAGACAAAGGTTGCTACAATCTCTAAAGCTGATCTTCAGAAGATTGCTGAGACAAAGATGCCTGATTTGAATGCTGCATCATTGGAAGCTGCTATGAGCATGATCGCTGGTACAGCAAGAAGCATGGGTATCGCAGTAGAAGAATAATTAAGAAACAAATAACGTGGGAGGCCGGAACGAAAGGTTCCTCCCGATATTACCACTAGGAGGCTATATAAATGAAAAGAGGAAAGAAATACGTAGAAGCTGCTAAGTTAATCGACAGAACAGCAACATACGATGTAGAACAGGCAATGGAACTTGTAAAGAAAGTTTCAACTGCTAAATTTGATGAGACAATCGAAGCTCATATCAGAACAGGTTGTGACGGACGTCATGCAGAACAGCAGATTCGTGGTGCTGTTGTATTACCACATGGTACAGGAAAGTCTGTAAAGGTTTTGGTTTTTGCGAAAGGTGATAAGGCTACAGAGGCAGAAGCTGCCGGTGCTGAATATGTAGGAGCAGAAGAACTGATTCCAAAGATTCAGAACGAAGGATGGTTTGATTTCGATGTTGTAGTTGCTACTCCTGACATGATGGGTGTTGTAGGTCGTTTAGGACGTGTACTCGGACCTAAGGGATTAATGCCAAACCCTAAGGCTGGAACAGTAACAATGGACGTTACAAAAGCTGTAAAAGATATTAAAGCTGGTAAGATTGAGTATAGACTTGATAAAACAAATATTATTCACGTGCCAATTGGAAAGGCTTCATTCTCAGAAGCTGATCTTGCGGACAACTTCCAGACACTTATGGATGCTATCAACAAGGCTAAGCCTGCTACTTTAAAAGGTCAGTATATTAAGAGCATTTCCGTTGCTCCTACAATGGGACCTGGCGTTAAGTTAAACGTTACAAAGTTAGCTAACTAGTCAGAAACGGTAGTGACATATTACCCGGGCAGTTTTACTGCCCGGGTTTTTGATTCTAACATCATTAAAAAGTGATTGACAAACGGAGCCGGGTGTGTTATTATACTCAAGGTTTTAAAACCACTGCCGAAGACAGCAGGTTTGGGACATGGATTCCAACTAACGCAAAGCGCCTGCCGAGGAATGTGAATCACTTAATAGATTATTACACTTCCAGGTCTTCTTTGATTTGGAAGTTTTTTGATATTTAGTGCTTCTTATTCGGCAAAGAGCTTTTAAGGCTCTCTATTATAGAAGGAGGCAAAAAACATGGCAAAAGTAGAACTTAAGGCACCTATCGTTGCTGAGATTAGTGAATTACTTGATGGAGCAAAGTCAGCTGTTCTTGTTGATTACCGTGGTCTTACTGTTGAGCAGGATACACAGCTTCGTAAGCAGTTAAGAGAAGCCGGTGTGGTTTACAAGGTTTACAAGAACACAATGGTTAACTTTGCAATCAAGGGTACAGAATTCGAGTCATTAGGTGCACACTTAGAAGGACCTACAGCAATCGCTGTATCTAAGGAAGATGCTACAGCTCCTGCAAGAATTTTATATAATTTTGCAAAAGATGCTGAAGCACTTGAATTAAAAGCAGGTGTAGTAGAAGGAACATATTACGATCAGGATAATATCAAGGTTATCGCTACTATTCCATCAAGAGACGAGCTGCTTTCAAAATTCCTTGGAAGTATCCAGTCACCTATTACAAACTTTGCTCGTGTTATTAAGCAGATCGCTGAAAAGAACGAGGAAGTTGCCTAATTATCAGACCCATATGGGTTGAGGCACAACACATTTTAATTGAAATTTTAGGAGGAAATAAAAATGACAACTCAGGAAATTATTGAAGTAATCAAAGGTTTATCAGTATTAGAATTAAACGATTTAGTAAAGGCTTGTGAAGAAGAATTTGGCGTATCTGCAGCAGCAGGTGTTGTAGTAGCAGCAGCAGGTGCAGGTGCAGCAGCAGCTGAAGAAAAGACTGAATTCGATGTTGAATTAACAGAAGTTGGTCCTAACAAGGTTAAGGTTATCAAGGTTGTTAAGGATGCTACAGGTCTTGGACTTAAGGAAGCAAAAGAAATCGTTGATGGTGCTCCAAAGGTTGTTAAGGCTGGTGCTTCTAAGGCTGAAGCTGAAGACATCAAGACAAAGCTTGAAGCTGAAGGTGCTGTAGTTACATTAAAGTAATTCGCATATCAAATTAATAAGAGTAACAGGGAAGCAGGATTATGCAATGCATAGTCCTGCTTTTTTTAATTAAAAAAATCTGTTGACATCTTGCATAAATAGTGCTATTATGAAAAATGCACTATTGCGTTAATGGGATAAGTGTGCCCATTTTTCAATATAGTAGTAAACTGGTCACTTAGTCCGTAAAACGGATATAAGAATATAAAGAACAGGGGTGAAATGTCAAATGGAGAAAAACAGGTTACGTCTGGTTAAGAATGGCAAGAGTACAAGAATGAGCTTTCAGAGACAAAAAGAGGTTCTTGAGATGCCAAACCTTATTGAAATCCAGAAAAATTCATACAATTGGTTTTTGAATGAAGGCTTAAAAGAAGTTTTCGACGATATCTCACCAATTGAAGATTACAGCAATCACTTAAGCTTGGAATTTATTGATTTTCAGTTATGTGAGGATGAGGTAAAGTATTCAATTGAAGAGTGCAAGGAACGAGATGCTACATATGCAGCTCCATTAAAAGTTAAGGTAAGACTTCATAATAAAGAAACCGGTGAAATCACCGAACATGAAATTTTTATGGGTGATTTGCCTATTATGACAGCTACCGGCACTTTTGTAATCAACGGTGCGGAAAGAGTTATCGTAAGCCAGTTAGTACGTTCACCTGGAATTTACTACGGGGTAACACATGATAAACTTGGTAAGGAACTGTTTTCGGCAACAGTTATTCCAAATAGAGGTGCATGGCTTGAATATGAGACAGATTCCAATGATATTTTCTATGTGCGTGTGGACAGAACAAGAAAAGTTCCGGTTACAGTATTGATCAGAGCTTTGGGAATCGGAACAAATGCTGAGATTAATGAACTTTTCGGTGAAGAGCCGAAGATTCTTGCCGGTTATGAGAAAGATCCATCCACAGATTACCAGAGTGGTCTTCTGGAGTTATATAAGAAGATTCGTCCGGGCGAACCTTTGAGTGTTGACAGTGCCCAGAGTCTGATTAGCAGTATGTTCTTTGATGCAAGAAGATATGATCTTGCTCATGTGGGACGTTATAAGTTTAATAAGAAGCTTGCACTGAAAAACCGAATCACCGGACATACAGTGGCAGAAACTGTTGTGAGCCCTGTTACAGGAGAAGTACTTGCGGAAGCAGGTACTGTATTGACAGAAGAGAAGGCAATTGAAATCCAGAATGCAGCAGTACCGTTTGTCTGGATTCAGACAGAGACAAAGAACGTAAAAGTTCTTTCTAATATGATGGTAAATATTCAGGAGTATGTGGATTTTGATGCCAGTGAACTCGGTGTAAAAGAAGATGTATTTTTCCCTGTTCTTCAAGAAATTCTTGCAGCTAACGATGACGAAGAGACATTGAAGGATGCAATTAGAAATAATATTTCAGAATTGATACCGAAGCATATCACAAAGGAAGATATTCTTGCTTCTATTGGATATTGCTTAAATCTTGAGTATGGTATTGGTAATTCTGATGATATCGATCATTTGGGCAACAGACGTATCAGAGCAGTTGGCGAATTACTGCAGAATCAGTATCGAATCGGTCTTTCCAGAATGGAAAGAGTTGTTCGTGAAAGAATGACAACTCAGGATATAGAAGGGGTTTCACCTCAGTCTTTGATTAATATCAAACCTGTTACGGCAGCAGTGAAGGAATTCTTTGGAAGTTCACAGTTGTCACAGTTTATGGATCAGAACAATCCTCTTAGTGAATTGACACATAAGAGACGTCTTTCAGCTCTTGGACCAGGTGGTTTGTCACGTGACAGAGCCGGATTCGAAGTGCGAGATGTACATTACTCTCATTATGGAAGAATGTGCCCAATCGAGACTCCTGAAGGTCCTAACATCGGTTTGATCAACTCTCTTGCTTGTTATGCAAGGGTAAATGAGTATGGATTTATTGAAGCTCCATACAGAAAAGTGGATAAATCAGATCCGTTAAATCCTCGTGTTACCGATGAGGTTGTATACCTGACGGCAGATGAGGAAGATAAATTTGTAGTTGCGCAGGCGAATGAGCCGTTAGATGAAAACGGATACTTTGTAAATGATAATGTTTCCGGTCGTTTCCGCGAAGAAACATTGAAGTTTGAAAAGAAAGTTATTGATTTAATGGACGTTTCTCCTCGTATGGTATTCTCTGTCACAACATCTATGATTCCGTTCCTTCAGAATGATGATGCGAATCGTGCATTGATGGGATGTAACATGCAGCGTCAGGCAGTGCCACTTCTTACAGCTGAAGCACCTGTTGTAGGTACTGGTATGGAAGTAAAGGCTGCGGTTGACTCAGGTGTATGTGTGGTAGCGAAACGTGCCGGTGTCATTGAACGTTCCACATCCAGGGAAATTACGATTAAGTATGATGATGATGGATCAAAAGAGACATATAAGTTAATTAAATTCTCAAGAAGTAATCAGAGTAACTGCTATAATCAGGTTCCTATCGTCTTCAAGGGCGAGCATGTGAATGCAGGAGAAGTTATCGCAGACGGAGCTTCTACAAAGAATAGTGAAATCGCACTTGGTAAGAATCCATTGATTGGTTTCATGACATGGGAAGGTTATAATTACGAAGATGCGGTACTTTTAAGTGAGAGATTAGTGAAAGAAGATGTGTATACATCTATTCATATAGAAGAATATGAGACAGAAGCGAGAGATACAAAGCTCGGACCGGAAGAAATCACAAGAGATGTACCTGGTGTAGGTGATGATGCACTGAAGAATCTTGACGAAAGAGGTATTATCCGAATCGGTGCTGAGGTTCGTGCCGGTGATATTCTTGTTGGTAAAGTCACCCCTAAGGGAGAGACAGAACTGACTGCGGAAGAGAGATTGTTAAGAGCTATCTTTGGTGAGAAGGCAAGAGAGGTGAGAGATACTTCTCTGAAGGTTCCTCATGGTGAATACGGTATCGTTGTAGATGCAAAGGTATTTACAAGAGAGAACGGAGATGAGCTTGCACCTGGTGATAATATGTCGGTTCGTATTTATATTGCCCAGAAGAGAAAAATTTCTGTTGGTGATAAGATGGCTGGACGTCATGGTAATAAGGGTGTTGTTTCCCGTGTATTGCCGGTAGAAGATATGCCATATCTTCCAAATGGTCGTCCGCTTGATATCGTATTAAACCCATTGGGTGTGCCTTCCCGTATGAATATCGGACAGGTCCTTGAGATTCATCTGAGTCTTGCAGCAAAGGCACTTGGCTTTAATATTGCAACACCGGTATTCGATGGTGCAAACGAAGAGGATATTCAGGATCTTCTTGAAATGGCCAATGATTATGTAAATACAGAATGGGAAGAATTTGAAGAAAAATATAAGGATTTAGTTGATCCTGAAATCATGCAGTATTTGTATGATAACCGTGCTCACAGAGCTGAGTGGAAGGGTGTGCCTATCTCAAGAGATGGTAAAGTATGGCTCCGCGATGGACGTACAGGAGAGTATTTTGACAGCCCTGTAACGATTGGACACATGCATTATCTGAAGCTTCATCATCTGGTAGATGATAAGATTCATGCCCGTTCTACAGGTCCTTACTCACTTGTTACCCAGCAGCCTCTGGGTGGTAAAGCTCAGTTCGGTGGACAGAGATTCGGTGAAATGGAAGTTTGGGCTCTGGAGGCTTATGGTGCTTCTTATACATTGCAGGAAATTCTTACAGTGAAGTCTGACGATGTGATTGGACGTGTGAAGACTTATGAAGCTATCATTAAGGGCGAAAATATTCCTGAACCTGGTATTCCTGAATCATTTAAGGTACTCTTGAAAGAACTTCAGTCTCTGGCACTCGATGTGAAAGTACTTAGAGAAGATGATACAGAAGTAGAGCTGAAAGAGAATATTGATACAGGTGATACCGATTGGAATTCTATTATGTCAGGAGATGACTATAGAAATAATAAGGATGAAAACCTTGGTGCAGCCGGCTATCAGCAGCAGGTAATCGAAGGTGATGAATTTGTAGCGGTGGAAGAAGAAAGCGATAGCGACAGCGACTACGAAGATATTAATGACGACTATTCAGAAGAATAATAGAAGGGAGTGCCTAGAATGCCAGAAAATAATAAGTCAACATATGAACCAATGACTTTCGATAAGATCAAAATTGGTTTGGCTTCACCGGATAAAATCAGAGAATGGGCTCACAGAACACCGGAACCTGAAGATAAGACTAGTGAAGCATGGGAGAGATGGAACCAGGAAGGCATGGTATTAAAACCGGAGACAATCAATTATAGAACTCTGAAGCCTGAAAGAGACGGTCTTTTCTGTGAAAAGATATTTGGACCAAGCAAGGACTGGGAATGCCACTGTGGTAAATATAAGAAAATCAGATATAAAGGCGTTATCTGTGACAGATGTGGCGTTGAAGTTACAAAATCAAGCGTTCGTCGTGAACGTATGGGACGTATTGAGCTTGCAGCTCCTGTTTCACATATCTGGTATTTCAAGGGTATCCCAAGTCGTATGGGATTAATCCTTGATATATCACCAAAGGTACTGGAAAAGATTTTATATTTTGCATCTTATATCGTATTAGATGCAGGTACATCAAATCTGATGTATAAGCAGGTGCTTTCAGAAAAAGAATACAGAGAAGCAATGGACGAAAATGATACGTTCCGTGCCGGAATGGGTGCAGAAGCGATTTTGGAACTGCTCTCTGCCATCGATTTGGATAAAGAATCAGAAGAATTAAAACGGGAACTCCTGAATGCTTCCGGTCAGAAGAGAGCAAAATTAATCAAGAGACTGGAAGTGGTAGAGGCATTCCGTGCATCAGGAAACAGACCTGAGTGGATGATTCTCACCGTAGTACCTGTTATTCCGCCTGATTTGAGACCTATGGTTCAGCTGGATGGTGGAAGATTCGCTACTTCAGATCTAAATGATTTATATAGAAGAATTATTAACAGAAATAATCGTCTGCAGAGACTGTTAGACTTAGGCGCTCCGGAAATCATTGTGCGTAATGAGAAGAGAATGCTTCAGGAAGCAGTCGATGCATTGATTGATAATGGAAGAAGAGGACGTCCTGTTACAGGTCCTGGTAACAGAGCATTGAAATCTCTTTCTGATATGCTGAAAGGTAAGCAGGGACGTTTCCGTCAGAACCTTCTTGGTAAGCGTGTAGACTATTCCGGACGTTCTGTTATCGTGGTAGGACCTGAACTGAAGATTTATCAGTGTGGTCTTCCAAAAGAAATGGCAATTGAATTATTTAAGCCATTCGTAATGAAAGAGTTAGTATCCAATGGAACTGCTCACAATATTAAGTCAGCAAAGAAAATGGTTGAGAAGCTTCAGACAGAAGTGTGGGATGTGCTGGAAGATGTTATCAAAGAACATCCTGTTATGTTAAACCGTGCACCGACGCTTCACAGACTGGGTATCCAGGCATTTGAGCCAATCCTCGTGGAAGGTAAAGCAATTAAGCTTCATCCACTTGTTTGTACCGCTTTCAATGCCGATTTTGATGGTGACCAGATGGCTGTGCATCTTCCACTTTCTGTAGAAGCGCAGGCAGAGTGCCGTTTCCTTTTACTTTCACCAAATAACCTTCTGAAGCCTTCAGATGGTGGTCCTGTAGCCGTTCCTTCACAGGATATGGTTCTTGGTATTTATTACCTGACACAGGAGAGACCAGGTGCTCTGGGAGAAGGAAAGGTATTTAAGAACTTAAATGAAGCAATCCTTGCATATGAAAATGGAATTATCAAGCTTCATTCTAAGATTGGTGTAAGAGTTACCAAGACAAATGCAGAAGGAAAAACTTTCACAGGTATTGTTCATTCTACATTGGGACGTTTCATTTTCAATGAAATCCTTCCTCAGGATCTTGGACTTACAGAGAGAACAAAGGACGAAGATATTTTGAAACTTGAAGTGGATTATCATGTAGGTAAAAAGCAGTTAAAGAAGATTCTTGAGAAAGTTATTAATACACATGGTGCTACAAAGACTGCAGAAGTACTGGATGATATTAAGGCAATGGGATATAAGTATTCCACAAGAGCTGCCATGACAGTTTCTGTATCAGATATGACTGTGCCTGCTGAGAGAGAAGAATATCTGGCAGATGCAGAAAAGAAAGTTGACAGAATCACAAAGAACTTTAGACGTGGTCTGATTACTGACGAAGAAAGATATAAGGAAGTTATCAAGGTATGGCAGATTGCCGATGATAAGATTAAGGATGCTCTGCTTGCAGGTCTTGATAAATATAACAACATCTTTATGATGGCTGATTCCGGTGCCCGTGGTTCTGATAAGCAGATTAAACAGCTTGCCGGTATGCGTGGTTTGATGGCGGATACAGCAGGTCGTGCTATCGAGCTCCCAATTAAGTCAAACTTCCGAGAAGGTCTTGATGTACTGGAGTACTTTATCTCGGCTCATGGTGCTCGTAAGGGTATGTCTGATACTGCTCTTCGTACAGCCGATTCCGGATATATGACGAGACGTCTTGTAGATGTGGCTCAGGAATTGATTATCCGCGAAGTTGATTGTTGTGAAGGCAAAGAAATTCCGTATATGGAAGTTGCTGAATTTACAAATGGTTCCGGTGTTCTTGAAAGTCTGGAAGAAAGAATCACAGGAAGATACGCAGCAGAAACAATTACAGATGCTGATGGCAATGTGATTGTGGAAGCAAACCATATGATTACACCAAAACGTGCAAGTGCTGTTATCAAGACGGGCAGGGAAAAAGTAAAAATCAGAACAATTCTTTCCTGTAAGTCAAAGCTCGGTATCTGCGCAAAATGTTATGGTGCAAACATGGCTACGGGTCAGGCAGTACAGGTGGGTGAAGCAGTAGGTATTATTGCTGCACAGTCTATCGGTGAGCCTGGTACACAGTTGACCATGAGAACATTCCATACCGGTGGTGTGGCCGGTGGGGATATCACACAGGGTCTTCCTAGAGTAGAGGAATTATTTGAGGCAAGAAAGCCAAAGGGTCTTGCGATTATCGCTGAGTTTGGCGGAGTGGCTCATATTACAGATTCCAAGAAGAAGAGGGAAGTAGTTATCACGAATCAGGAAACTGGTGAGGAAAAAGCATATCTTATTCCTTATGGATCCAGAATCAAGATTCAGGATGGAGCTGTTTTGGAAGCTGGTGATGCTCTGACAGAGGGTTCCGTAAATCCACATGATTTGTTGAAAATCAAAGGACTGCGTGCTGTTCAGGATTACATGCTTCATGGTGTTCAGGATGTTTATCGTATGCAGGGTGTTGAGATTAATGATAAACATATCGAAGTTATTGTACGTCAGATGCTGAAGAAGATTAAGATAGATGAAGCTGGTGATTCAGGATATTTACCGGGAACTTCCGTAGATGTCCTTGATTTTAATGAAACCAATGAGAGACTTATTGCCGAAGGCAAGGAACCTGCAGTAGGAAAGCAGGTAATGCTTGGTATTACAAAGGCATCTCTGGCTACAAATTCATTCTTGTCAGCAGCATCCTTCCAGGAGACAACAAAGGTTCTTACAGAAGCTGCTATTAATGGAAAGGTAGATCCGCTGATTGGTCTGAAGGAAAATGTTATTATCGGTAAACTGATTCCTGCAGGTACCGGATTGAAGAGATACCGTTCTGTAAAACTCAGTACCGACTCTGATAATATTAAGGTATATGAAGAGGAAGAGGAGATTAATCTTTCAGAAGATACTGAAGACGATACAGAAAATGCGGTAATCGATTTCACTGAAGATGAAGAAAATGTGGAAGATACTGAAACTGCGGAAGAGATGGAGACAGTGGACGTAACAGAAGAGTAGGAAAATATGGAAAAGAGTATACTGACACCGAAAGAAATATCGGAAACAGCAGTTAATGTATCTGTAAATAAAGCGAATATGGTATGGTGGAGGCAGATATTGCTTGCAGTGATGGCAGGTATGTTTATCGGTCTTGCGGGAAACGGTGCATCCATCAGTGCCTATTCCGCAACTTCTGCAGGTATGGCAAAGATGCTTTCAGGCGTGCTTTTCGGAGCAGGACTGATTATGGTACTGATTGCAGGGGCAGAGCTGTTTACCGGAAATTCATTGATGATTGTCGGTGTTATGGAAAAAAAGATAACAGTGCTCTCTATGTTAAAAAACTGGGGAATTGTTTATCTGGGAAATTTTATCGGCGGTGCCGGTCTTGCATGGCTCATTAATCAAACCACCCAGTTAAATATGGACCATGGTGAATTGGGCGCATATGCCATTAATACAGCATTGTCTAAGTGTACACTGGATTTTAAAACAGCTTTTATTATGGGTATTTTTTGTAATGTACTTGTATGTATTGCTGTCTGGATTAGCTGGGCAGGAAAGGATATCGTATCAAAAGTGATGGGATTATACCTTCCTATCTGGTTGTTTGTGACATCAGGCTATGAACACTGTGTGGCAAATATGTATTTCGTTCCGGTTGGAATTTTTGCGAAATCAAATGAATCCTATGTGGCAGCTGCCATTGAAAAATATGGCATTTCAGAAGCACAACTGGCAAACCTTTCATGGTCTGACTTTTTCGTGAATAATTTGATTCCTGTCACCCTGGGAAACATTGTGGGTGGAGCTGTGTGTGTTGGACTTGTATACTGGCTGATATATTTAAAGAAAACAAAAGAGTGAGATTTAAAATCCTGTAATGCATGGCATTGCAGGATTTTCTTTTGTTTCCTTGACATGTTTCATGACATAATTTATAATATAGAGATATATGAGAGTTATATTTTAGAAAGTTAAAAGAACGAGTTATACATGGGAGAAAATCATGAAATCAATTCAGACGAAAATATTTCTGTTGATTTTGAGTTGTGTTTTGACTGCAGTAGCAGTAATTTCAATCGGAATATTTAGCATAAAAAAGACATTAGTCAGTAATTCTATTCAGATTATGGACTTGATGTGCGAGGGAAAAGTTCAGGAGATAGATGAAAAACTGGGAAATATAGAACAGTCCGTAAATACAGTTTATAATTTTGCTGTAGAACAGATGGGTGATATAGATCAGGTTTTTTCTGATCAGGAATCTTTGGAACAATATACAAATCTGGTAAAAATGGTATCCCTTAATGTGGCAGAAAGTACAGAAGGAGCTGTTTCAGTTTATTATAGATATAATCCTGAACTGACAAGTCCTACAGCCGGATTCTTTTTTGTTAAGGACACTGACACAGGAATTTATGAAGATTTTCAGGTAACGGATTTGTCTCTTTATGAAAAAGACGATGTGCCTCATGTGGGATGGTACTATATTCCCATTGAAAATGGAAAGCCTATCTGGACCGATCCATATTATAATGAAAATGTTGATACAGATATGATTTCCTATGTCATTCCGTTTTATAGCGGAGATACAGTAGTGGGTGTCATCGGTATGGATATTGATGTAGATTTCTTTAGGGAATCGATCGATTCTGTTTCTATCTATAAAAGCGGATATGCCTTTTTATTGAATAAAGAAGGAGATATTCTTTATCATAAAGATTATGATGGACTGATATCAAATGAGAGGCTGGATGACAGGCTGGAAAATCTTCGTGATGCAATGGGACAATCGGATCAGACGGAAGGTGTATATGATTATGAGTGGCAGGGAAAAGAAAAGAAGCTTGTAGTAAGGAAACTGCAAAATGGTATGTTTCTGGCTGTTTCAGTGCCAACGGAGGAAATAAATGAGCCATGGAGCAACGTGGTTGTATATATTGTTGTGTTAGCATCAGTTATATTGCTCATTTTACTTGTGGTGACCACCTATCTGGTGGAGCGCATCGTGAAGCCACTTAAACAGCTTACTATTGCTACCCATAGATTTGCGGAAGGTGACTTTCAGGTTTCTATTGAATGTGATACAAAAGATGAGGTGGGTGTTCTTGCTCAAAGCTTTAAGCAGACAGCAGATGCATTGCATAAATATGTTGGGTATGTAAACAAACTGGCATATATCGATGTTCTGACTGAAACGAAAAATAAAGCATCTTATGAGGAACAAATCACTTATCTGAATCAGAAGATTAAGGAAGAGAATGCGGAGTTTTCCATTACAGTTATGGATATTAATAATCTGAAGCAGATGAACGATGTATACGGACATGAGATGGGTGACATGTTGATCAGAGATGCTGCGGATACTATGAAGAACGTATTCGGACATGACAGGATTTTTCGTATAGGCGGGGATGAGTTTGTAGCAGTTCTGGCCGAAGCTGAGCGGGAAAGTGTCTCTGAATTATTGAAGAAGTTTGAAAGAAAAATGAAGGAATTTAATGCATCAGACATGAAAAAGTATGAGCCGGATCTGATGATTGCATATGGTATGGCAATGTACGATAAAAATGTGGACAAAACTTATGCGGATGTATTCAGGCGTGCAGATGCCCGGATGTATGAAAAGAAAAAGCAGCAGAAGATGAAGAAGGTTTAAAAGTCGACCTATGAATAAGAAATTAAACAAAGTCAATAAAAAAGAAATGATTACTGTGATATGCATACTTGTCATTATGGTATGTATTGCGGCCTTTTTTGCTATTTCTTCCGAGGCTTTAAGAAATAATCAGTTCCATTATGAACAGTCCCTGGAAGAAACAGCAGTAACTGTAGGTGACCAGAAGATATCTTTAAAAGAAGCTTCATATTATATTATGGTTATGGAGTCAAATTATAATGAAGCAGCCAATATTTATAATGCTGATAATCTGGATTCCTTCTGGAATGTGAATATTAATCACAAATATATTAAGACTATGGCAAAAGAAGCGATTATTGATGCATGTATCAGAGATAATGTCTATTATCAGCAGGCCAGAAAAGAAGGATATGAGTTGAATGAGGATAGTATAAAGCTGGTGGAAGAGCAGGCGTTAGATGAGATGGGAAAACTGACTGCAGACCAGATGGAGATTACAGACTATACAAAAGAAGATATGATAAAGGTTCTTACGAAAATTCAATATGCCAAAGAATATGTATCTGATTTGATGGATGAGGGATATACCGAGGAAGAATTAGATACGGGCGGCTCAAAGTATGAGGAGATAGAAAACAAATATCATCCAAAATCAAATGACAATGTATGGGACAATATTACAATAGGAAAAGTTACCATCAATTATGAAAGGTAGAAAGGAAATATTATGCCGGGATATGATACACATTATCTGTTTGGGATAAAGTCATATCAGAAATTACCACAATCGAATATAAAAAATGCAATTAAAAATAAGAAAAGTGCCTATGTGTTGGGAATGCTTGGACCTGATATCTTTTTTTATTATGCCACAGAGGTAGTGGCAGTGAGAAAAAATATTGGTTCGATAATGCATACAAGCAAGACGGCTCTTTTTTTGAAAAATATGATTGATTATGCAGCAGCTATGGATGATGGGAAGAACAGTGTGGAAATAGCATATCTATGTGGATTTTTAACGCATTATTATCTGGATGCCATGTGCCATCCTTATGTATACTGGAGAACGGATTACCTGAATCAACATTTTCAATATGAAAATGATATTGATGTAGCTTTGCTCCGTATTATGCGAAATACAACACCATATGAGTTTTCACAGGTGAGTCAGATTAAAATCGGTGGTATGGACAGAGAAAGAGTATGTAAAATGCTGTATTATGCAATACATCGGACATATCATGATTCCAGAATTACTTTACAGGGAATTCGCCTTGCCATATTTTCAATTCAAAAAGAACAACGGCTTCTGAAAAAATGTTCCAATACACTGAAAAGTGCGATAGCTTCTGTGGAAGAGTGTTTTGTGGGACAAACCTATCTGGCTTCGCTGATTCCGGGAGTGGATCATGAAATCAGTGAGGACCCGTTGAATTTGCGACATGAAACGTGGGCAAACCCATGGAAACCGGAAAAAACATCCACGGATTCCGTACCGGATATGATGGAAAAAGCATCGGAACAGTTTTGCGTAGCGATGCATTTGCTGGAAGACTATCTCTATAATTTTCCGGGAGATGAAGCTGTATATTATTTATTAATGAAAAGAATCGGAAATGCTTCTTACCACAGCGGATTAAGCAGCAGGATTCCGAGTTGAAATCATACTTTTAGTAAATGTTAGAAAAATCCCTTGACATTTACATTTATCGCAAGTATAATGAAAAAGCTTGCGGTATTGCGGGCAAATAGTAACAGAAATTACCATATTTTTAATCAGGAGGTGAAAAAAGAATGCCTACATTTAACCAGTTAGTTAGAAAAGGAAGAAAAACTGCAGAGAAGAAGTATACTGCACCAGCACTCTTAAAGGGATATAACTCTTTACAGAAGAAAGCTACAGATACAGCATCACCACAGAAGAGAGGTGTATGTACAGCAGTTAAGACAGCTACTCCTAAGAAGCCTAACTCAGCTCTTAGAAAAATTGCCAGAGTTCGTCTTTCTAACGGTATCGAAGTAACAAGCTACATTCCGGGTGAAGGACATAATCTTCAGGAGCATAGTGTTGTTCTTATCAGAGGAGGAAGAGTAAAAGACCTTCCAGGTACAAGATACCATATCGTTAGA
>JAXFDY010000098.1:0-3439 GCA_034172985.1 Lachnospiraceae bacterium | reverse complement strand
TCTGCACAAAGACATCCTTCACAAGCTTTGCAAAACTGTCCGTCTGTTCATCCTGTGCTTTCATCTTATCCAGAAAGAATCTGATTTTTCTGGAACGGACATTGTTCTTCATGTCTGCTTCATCCATCTTGTAGGCAACTGTTTCGCCAACTACCTCACCTGCCGCAAAACCTATCACTGTACCAAGTCCCGGTGAAACCGATGTGCCCGCTGTCGTTGCAGCCGCAGTTGTTGCAGTTTTTGCAACAACTTTGGAAGTCTCCTTCGCAACCGTCTTCGCAGTATCTTTCGCTGCCTTTTTACCGGTTTCCTTCGCCGCCTTTTTGGCAGTATCTTTCACGCCCTTCTTAGCAATCTTCTTACCGGCATCCACCTTCTTAATCTTTAGCTTCTGCTTGTTAATTACCTGCCTTCTAAAAAGTTCTGCTCCCCTTGATGCAGTTCCGGTTACCGGTCTTGAGGCTTCATACATAATCATCGCTGACTGCTGAAGCTCTTCTCCACCCTCTATCTGGTCTGTAGCAACCTTGCCGCCAGCCATTCCGGCATTGCGAAGAAAATGGTTATTCACCTTAATGGACTGATTTGACTCCTTCACATTCTTGCGAAGCTTTGCAAATCTTCCCTCCTTCGATACCTGATGAACCGTACTCTTTCTATAAGTACCTTCCGTCGGTTTCTTCTTGGTCAGGGCCCGGTCTACAGTGTAGATGTTGCTACCCTTGATGGAAGCCTGCTTTGGTTCATGAGTATGAATCTTGGCTTTCTGCTTGGTGTGAATGACCATCGGCTTATCATCGACCTTTTTGATTTTCAAGTGTATCACCTCCCTCTTTGTGAAATAAAATAAGCCGTCAGGGAGTAAAAATTACTCCTTAACGGCTATGTAAAATCATTTAATATTTAGTTGTCAAACATAACAGAAAATGTAAATTTAGCTATCAAATAGATTATATTTTCGTTGAATGTACCTTTCAATAAAAATCGCTTGCATTGAGTCTTCATTTGCTGTTTTATGATGAACAACAAGTATCATATTGCTCATTTTATAGTTACCACTTTTCACGAATAGGCGTCCAAATCTACGCTCATTTTCTTCCTCATCATATAATGAAATATCTGGACTATTATAATTTGTTTTTCCACCGATAAGACCATATGTTTTATTTGTTTCGCTATCAATAAAGAATTTAACATAAGTAAAGAATTTCGTCTCATCGTCTTTGTCTTGACGAATTTGGCTCCATTTTTTATAAATGGACATATCGTATTGTTTGACTTGGTCTCCAAAAATCTTTTTGAGGTCATCTTGTATAGAATCTAATGTATAAAATTTATACGGAAGGGTTAGTCCAGCAGCTTTAACATCAAACACTTTACTTTCCATCATTTCCTCCTGATTATTTGATTAACAGTTCAATAATTTTAAACTGTTAGATAAACTGCAATTTATACTCGCATTACCATGTTCTATCTTACCTATCAAAAACGTTCTTATTTCTTTACCTAAACCGATATGTACGCTTTATATAATCAATTTGGATTGATAAATTAGCTTCGTCATCTCCTGAGGGATTATCGATTGTATGAAGAACCTCTTTAAATTTTTTTCTCAATTTATCATGATGATTGCTATCACAATTTAATGTACCAGTTTTCTTACGGTTTGTGGAAATGATGGCGTACTTTCCTACGCCAGGCAAATTCTTTAGCTTGTCCAATTCCATACTCGAACAGTGATGTGGTACATGCATAATATCAATAGGATCTGTCAGCGAATTATTCATACACTTATAAGGCACATCACCAGCCAGTAGTACATGCAAGTATCTTCTCATTTTATCTAAAATTTCCAGTGTCAATCCTTCTCTGTTTCTAGATGTAATCTTATTACTGGTTCCGCTTCCTAACCATACTTTCATTTCTATATCATTTGCACAAGATATTTTTGCAATCAATTTATTCGGTTGTTCTCTATCCACAAGACAAAGATTGCCTAAGGTATTCAAATAATGCGCAAGACGAATCGAGTTAATGGATGCTTTTTGGTCTTTGCTTGAAACCAAATAAGGCGCAATCCATTTCACATTGAATATATCTTGGCGCGCATACGCACATCCAATAATATGATCCATATCCCAATGGGACAAGACTACACAACTTGGCTGCAAATATCGAAAAGCATTCACAGCTCTCAAATATTTGGAGTTATGACGCCTAGGAAAGGAACGATAGTTATACCCAATATCATACAATATTCTGTGTTTAGACCCTCTGATATAATCTGCATTTCCATGACCAACATTATAAATATCAATCTTATAAGGGAAATCACTCACCCATGCATCATTTAATATATTTTCAACATCCGAACTGCTTGTATATCCAAACTTTCGCGGATCATATATACTATTAATTTTATTCAGTACGGACTTTTTTATCGCTCCGTTTGTAAACACGAGCAACTTTCCTTTTAGATAATTCACAGGACTGGCACTTGTTTCTAAAATTCCATCTAAGAGAATACCTTCCTCAAAAACGCCTTCTTCTTGCCTCAGAAATCGTCCCTCATACCAGCCTACACCAAGTGATTCAATATCCTGTATGCTATTATCTTCAAGTGATACAATAAAACTCGTAAAATAGGGTCTATACTTGTTTAAAAGCTCTGTTCTATCTTCTCTGCTAAACATTTCCAAATCATAATCCATAATTTTTTCTGTCAGCAAAGACACTCTGACGTCTTGTATATTATTTAATGATAATTCCTCTATAAATTGTCTACCATTTTCATCTTCTGATACAATTCGTTCAACATTTATATATAGAGACTCACCGTTTTCTATTTCACCAAAAAACTCTTTACATTTTTCATGATGTGAAACTAATTCCGCACCATAGCAATCAACTTTCGTGCCATATTTCCCTGAAATGCACTGCTTAAATTTGTGATTCATCACCTTTTCCCCCCCTAAAAAAACATCTAACTATTGATATTTTGCAGCCAGAACATCGTATGCATCAAACTCTTTTCTATATTACTGATTTGCGGCTGTATAATATATCTATATATTCTCTTCTGCCGTCGTTTCCAACTATAATCACGCCAACCAGCTCTCCGTAAAATTCAATTTTTCCTTCTCCTAATGATTATCAACTCTTATGAAATCACTATCTCATTAATAATCATCAAGGTCAGACTTTCATCTGACCTCTTGATTATACTACAGAATCAATAAAATATCATCTGTTATCCCTACGATACTGCCTCTCTCTTCTTTTGTTCCGCAATCTTCTTGTTTATCCAAACCTTAATATTATCTAAACTTTGTTTCAAAAACGACATTAATTATAGCGACATTAAGTCTAAAGGTTTGGATTTTATTTTCCATGGTATGATAAACCAAAAGAAAAAAGGAGGTTAACATACCATGGATTT
>JAXFDY010000074.1:0-3962 GCA_034172985.1 Lachnospiraceae bacterium | reverse complement strand
AGTCTGTATTGCCAGAGCACTGGCCAATAATCCGGATATCATTCTGGCGGATGAACCGACGGGAAATCTGGATGAGGAAAATGAAAAAATCGTATTTTCATATTTAAAGAAACTGTCGGAAGAAGGCCATACAGTTATAGTTGTTTCACATAATGAAGCGGTGAAAGATTATGCTGATGAAATCGTGAAAATGTAGATATTGTCACAAGTAGTTTTGGTGGTTTTGGAGGATGCAGCAATCCGGTTTATAAACGATAGAGAGACATCAATCTATGCACTTGGCGAATCTGGGAAACCAGAATATGAATGTATTTTGTTACGGTGGGAACATTCATCCATTTTGCGGCATATAACATTAAGACATATATATACGGACGAAGCTGATAAAGAAAGATAAATGATTTGGGGATGAGGAGGAAATTATAAATTAAGTTTCAATTCTATCAGAATTGGTTTATATGGGGTGATACAATGAAGAAAAGACTTTTTATATTAATTGGAATAGTGGCTGCATTTGTTTTGCTGTATTTATTGATTTGTTATATTGGTTTTGTACAGAAAAACATTGCGTTGAGTAACAAAGAAAAAACACCACAGGAAGTCACCGAAATGCTGAAAACTTCAACAAAGACGACCTTTAGTAAATTAGCATTACAGGGAAAATTTGAGAATTTTACAAATATTCAGCTAAACGATGAGCAGGATGAAAATAATATGTATTATTTTCAGGATACACAGCAAGTAGAAGGGATATTAAATATTTTGGGAAAATACCAGTACTATGGTATTTTTGAACTTGAAACATTAAATGACTATAAAAAAGAAAATGTTTTTGAAATCAAACTATTCGAAGGAGAGAATGACAATCATCTGGCAATATATGTCAGTAACACTGTAGATGAGGAGATATGTCATGTTAGATTTGTTTTGGAAAATAATGTGAATAGTGTTATAGAAAGTGAGTATGATAGTCAATTTACAAATGGTTTGTTAGTATCATCAAAAATAGTAGATGAGATGGTTTCTTTTTTCCAGAAAAATATAGAAGATGGTAATTTAGAGATAATCCGCAGGATAATTTCAGAAAATAGTGGAGAACTGTCTGTATATGCACTGATGGATTATCGGCATACATATGTCCGGACAGTAAATGATTACAGCACTGGTGATTTTTACTTGGAATATAAAATGGATTTGGATGATGATAAAGGGTACCTGATTATTGATACTTTGGAACTTGGCAGGGTAGGAGAAGATATTCAGATTCAGTATATGTATATTTTTAATGTGGATTTGTATAATGAGAACGGTGAACTGGCAGAAAATCTGTACTCAGATATAGACAGATATAAACAGGATTTAGAAATTAAGTAAAAGGAGAAAAATTGAAAAAAATCAGACAGACATTGGAAATTTCTTATATTGACAGGGAGTGCAGAAGAAAAGAATCCAGTTTATTAATTGTATTAATCTGTGTTACTTTGTTTATCTTTTTAATGGTAAATTCGATGATAAAGTCCATTGAATGCGGAATATTGGATGTTGTTTATCAGCCATATGGAAATATGTATTATATCATTGTAAATCATCAGAATGAAACAAGATGGGATGAATGGAAGTCAGAGATTGAGCAGATAGAGGGAGTGAAACAGGTCTTTTATCATATCATGATTGTAGAGGGATGCTGGGAAGAATCTGATATAGTAGGAACCGATTCTACTATGATAAATATGATGACAAAGATTGATTCACTGGATCATTATATCGTGGATGGAACTGGAGAGCTGAATAAAGGAGAAATCATAGTTCCCAAATATATTTACAATCTGGGGGAATACAATGAATATACATATCTGGACGGGAAAGAACTGATTGGCAGAAAGATAAACATAGGATTTGTTTCCGAGTACGATGAAAATATCATACGGGAATATACATTTGTCGTAAAGGGAACTTATGACAATATAAAAACAATGTGTTCAGGAGATATGTTCTGTGTGAATGAAGAAGATGCACGGGTCATATATGATACAGTAAAGTGCCAGGGACAGGAAACATATATTCATGAGATTTTAAGTGAATATGGTATAGATAATGAAACGGAGTATGAACAGATGCTGCAGCCGCAATATATGGGAATTAGTATTTCATTAGGATATGACAGGGAGGAGGTAAAGGCGGAGATAGAAAAAACAGTAGAAGAAGAGCCGATGGATTTTATGACGATGGATGAAAATCTTGTGCAATATTTTGATTTTATCATTTTTGTTGGAAATATTATTGCTACCATGCTTGCAATAGCAACGGTCATTGTTTTTATTGTATCTATACGTGATGATATAAGAAAAAGAAAAAAAGAATTTGCACTTAGAAGTGCATTAGGATATCAGACGGGGCTGCAAGTCATGGCGTATATAATGGAAAAATTCATAATCTGTGTCAAGGGATGGTTTTTTGCATATTTGGCAGCAGGTGGAATAATCTGGCTTGCAAATACGATTATTCAAAAGATCCTGCCATTTTATGAACGGAATATACAGATAAAAATGACAGGTATTTCAATATTTGTACCAGTAATCATCTTAATCAGTGTATTTTTTATCTGTATTATCGTTTCAATTCCTGAGATATACAGGATACGGATAATAGAGATATTAAAGCGGGAGGGCATAGACGATGAACTGGATTATTAATCAGAAAAAATATCAGATAATCGGATTTATGGGGAGTGTTTTTGTAATTACAATGATTGACGTTATGCTCATGATTAGTTCTGTTCTGATGTTATGTGCATTTCGTGCGAAAGGTGCCGATTGGTATGCAATTGCATTGCAGCAGCAGGCGAAAAATGAAATCTTTTTTGTTGAAAAAGCAAATGAAATTTTTTTTGTATTAAATTTAGCTGTTGTGTTTGTATTTGTTTATGTCGTTGCTTCTTTGGGAATATTCCGGACCATGCAGCTAAAAAAAAAGAAACGATGTATATGGACATATTTTATGTTGGGATATGAGGAAAAAACAGTCAGAAAATTACTTGTTTTGGATCATCTGATAGATGTTACCATCTCTCTCATACCGGCAATTATCATTTTTTATTATACGATAGATTTAATGATGCAGAAAGACGAATTTTCTATGATTATGAGTGTCATCAACTTAAACTGGAAAATAGGTCTCATACAAATCGTGTTATGCTTTCTGTGTGTTCATGAAATCATGGTATTTTATGAAAATCATTGGATGAGGAAAGGAAGGGGTTCCTATGACAAATAATTATTATAAACTACTTATTATACAACAGTATGTTGGACTTCAACTTATGCTACAAAATAATTATCATGATGAAGCAAGAAAAACATATGAAAATATACATAAAATGCTGGATGAATTTTTTGAAAATCACAAAATCGGGAAATTATATTATAAAAAAATGAAAAGAGAAATGAAAAAATATGATATTATGTATGCAGGATTAAATATACGAAAAATGCATAAAGGATGGAATCGAAAAGCATATTTGATTGGAAAAGATCACTTTGAATAAAAAAAGTCCTTAAACTATACAAGAGGATAGGAACTCAAGAATACAAAAGTATTTAAGATAATTTAAGGACGATATTAATATTATCATGAAATGTAAAAAAAAGCAACTAAAGAAATTGTAAGGAGGAAAAATTTTGAAGAAAAAGATAGTTTGTTTCATGGGGGTAGCTTTTTTGCTTTGCGCATGCAGTAACACAGACGGAAAGGAGACGTATAAAGACAGTGTCAATGTGGATCAGAGTGAGACTGTGAAACTGACAGATGAAGAAAAGGAGTACTTATTATCGGCAACTACATTTACAGAAGATAATCTGAGTCATCTGGATGAAAGCAGTATCAAAGAGTTGCTGTTGGGAAGTGGGTTAGAACGTGGTGTTAAGACGACAGGAATCGTTGCAAATGGAGTTACTTATCAGGGA
>JAXFDY010000073.1:0-2623 GCA_034172985.1 Lachnospiraceae bacterium | reverse complement strand
GCTGTTCCTTGAACGGATATTTGTACAGTCTGGAAGCAGTATTCAAGTACCGCCTCCAGCTTTCTTCATTCCGCACGACTTCTTTTGCTGTTTCCTCTGCCAGTGCGGAAATCAATTTATATTTTCTCATGGTAAACCTCCATTCTTATTTGATTTTCTGCAACAAAAAAGGTGGCTATGGTTCGTTCATGAGCCATTGCCACCAGTGACGGTAAACTTTATTCAATTTTCATCGGTTCCCTCCTTATCATATAAAAATAACACCTAAGATTTCTCCTAAGTGCTACTTCTAATTACTCTGATATTTTTGCCAACTCGTCTACTTCAGAATACTCACTATCATTATCTTCCGCATCCTCTGATACCTTTTTTATACAAAACGAATTCCACTCTATATTCTCAAACTTTCCAACTAATTCGTGTATATCGCCTAATTGTTTTTTTATCACTGTATACTCATGTCCTTTAATTAAACCTCCAAGTAAAAAAATAGGAACATTTTCTTTTAATGCCACATACATCTCTTTCACTTGCGAAACAAAAGTATTCACTAACGAAATGCTTTCCAATATTTCTTTCGGCATTCCATTTGATGAAAGTTCTTCCGTTTCATGATCACATATGCGATTAAGAGATATTTTTAAATAATACGAATTTGACATCGTATCAATAGTATCTGAAAGCATTGGGCTAACATTTGAAAAATTTTTATTTTCGATTTCGTTCTCAATATTTTCTCCCATTTTACCTATACGCTCAAAAGTAACCGAAATCTGCTTCATCAATACATCAATATAATTAATCTCCATATCTATATCATAGGTAAAATCACTTTCTGTAAGCCGTTTTCTCCTTAATTCATAATTCTCTGTTCCAATTTCTATTTCATAGCATTCTATTTCTTTTTCTTTACATACGTCCCACAATAATTGCTTACAAATAGGGTCCATATTCATACCAAAAGTAATAGACTTAACAAACGGTAAATCAATAAATAATGGTGTATTTTCTTCACCTACATTGATTATTCTCCATTCTTTTTCATAATTCCAACAAACATTTTTTGCTAGCAAATATGATAAGATAGCTCTCATATTGGGTTCACATGATTTAACACTTGCTTCTGAACCTAAGTTAAAGCCTTCCACACCCAAATCTTGTAATGATAACGTAGGTCTTTTTGTAGTATATTCAACTGGATATATAAAACCTATGGCATCTTTAATTTGATTGAAATCGTACTCTATACATATTCCAGCATAGGAATTCGCATAATGCGACCACATTAGCTGATTATCCCATCCGCTCACGCTAAAACAAGAAACTGTCAATTTTGATAAAAATGTTCTTAAAGTTGGTATATATACATTATCTTTAATATCTACCGCCTTCTTATATAATTCATCCAAAACCTTGTCCAACTTAAGCATATCCGACAAATTTTCTTCTGTAATATCTACCTTTTCCATTTCGCTTACAATCAACAAAAATGCTGCAAACATCTCTTTTGATAGAGAACTTTTTATTTTTTTCGGGCACTTTGCATATAAAGTATTTAGGTTTTGACGAATAAATATAATAATCGGTACATTAGCTTGATGCATACTTACTTGCCTTGAAAAGAGATACTTTTTCAATTCATTAAGCATACATATAAATTCTGCCAGTTTTCCTACTGCCTTGTACTTAAGCAACTGTGAAATAATAATTTTAAGATTTTCATCTTCAATCGCCAATTCTTCCACGAGCATAGAAATACAGTTTTCGTACATTTTTTCAGGTGAATATCCTATCATAGAATCGAATGGATCATTCATATTTAATGGTGTTTGCGCATATACAACTCCATGTCTTATATTTTCTATATCATATATTGTTGCAGCATCCCTTCTACATGGACGATATTGATAAAATAATCCACCCGCTTTAGCTATTCCTTGTTTCATATCTTCAAATTTGGGTTCTGTATTATTCAAATCGAAACCTCCTTCATAAACTAAATTATATGTACCATGATATTTGTAAATCCTAATGTGTAGTTCAATTCATTTATCACTTACAAAACACTTGGTCAATCCAATTTATCATTTACTATATTTTATCACTTTCGGCTTCAATTTTCTATGTTTATAGGCAACACGACATATTTCTCATCGTGCCGCCTATAAAAAAATATATCTTAACTTTATTTATAAAACCCTTGATCCTCAATACCTTTTTCCAGAATACAGTTAATCAGTTCCTCAAGCTCCACGTTGTTAATCTCACTGACAACAATCAGCTTTGCAAGGGTATCCTTCGGAATGGATACCGCATAGCGCTCCTCATCCGCACGAAGCTCATGGACACAGATGCCAAGTCCTTCTGCAATCTTGCACATAACACCAAGTTCTGGCTCCTTAACCCCTGCCATAATGTCAAGGATTGTTCTCTCCGGCACACCGGAAATTCTGGCAAGCTCCGCAATCCCGATTTCTTCCTCTTTCATCACATTTAATAACTTATCTCCTGTTGTATACATATCCCGCTCCTCCTATATTACCGCTTCCTTTTTCTTTTCCGGTGCAGAATGCTCCTTTCCGGCATTCATCTTAATAACAGCATCTTTTTTCTCCGCAAGTTT
>JAXFDY010000006.1:0-36684 GCA_034172985.1 Lachnospiraceae bacterium | reverse complement strand
GGTTTTAATGTTGTATGATTTGTATTGTAAACGATTGTTGGAAGATCCTTTCCAGCCGGAGCTGAGATAACAACCTTACGAGCACCTGCATTGATATGAGCCTGTGCCTTTTCCTTTGATGTGTAGAAACCTGAACACTCTAAAACTACATCTACTCCAAGCTCTCCCCATGGGCAGTTGTTTGCATCTGGGAATGCATAGATTTTGATTTCCTTACCATCAACTGTAATGGAATCTTCACCTGCTGATACGGTATCTGCCTTCTCATATTTACCCTGTGAGCTGTCATACTTTAAAAGATGAGCAAGCATCTTTGGGCTTGTTAAATCGTTGATTGCTACTACTTCATATCCTTCTGCACCGAACATCTGTCTGAATGCAAGACGTCCAATACGTCCAAATCCGTTAATTGCAACTTTTACTGACATTTTTTTATTTCCTCCTATAAAAAATGTATTTTTTGTAAATATCTTGTCTCTGCAAGTTATCTAACTGTATTATATTCTACCTAATTTATTCCAAAATATCAAGCATATTTTGGTAAATTGTGAAAAAATTATTTTTCTTATTTCTTATCCCACTATCTTATGTTAAAATAGTGCCACGTACCATTAGATATTTGTGAAAGGAGACACTTATGCTTTGCGATTTTCATGTACATACCCTTATGTCTGCTGATTCAGAAGCAGATATTGACAAAGTGATTCAACAGGCCATCCGTCTCGGAATGACACATTTATGTATCACAGACCACCATGATATTGACTATAATGATAGTGAATTTTATCTTGATGTTCATAAATACTATGAAACACTTTCCCTGTACAAAGAAAAATATAAAGAAAACATCCATCTTCTGATTGGTGTGGAAATGGGTCTTCAACCCCACATAAAAAATGATGTGGAATCTTTTCTTTCTGCTGTTCCTTTTGATTTTGTCATCGGTTCTTCTCATGTAATAAACGGGATTGACCCTTATTATGAAGATATCTGGAGGAACCACACAACAGAGCAGGTAATGAACATGTATTTTGAAAATATTTACGATAACCTCAGAATACATACAAACTTTGATGTATATGGGCATATTGATTATGCCATCCGCTATGCAAAAGAAAAAGATACAGATTATTCCTACGAAAAGTACAAAGAAATTATTGATAAAATCTTATTAAACATCATAAAATCCAAAAAAGGAATCGAAATCAATACGGCCGGACTTCGAAAAGGTCTGAAATCCACAAATCCATGTTTTGAAATCATAAAACGATATCACGAACTGGGGGGCAATGTGATTACTGTCGGTTCAGATGCCCACTGCCCCGAAGATATCGGAGCTGATTTCGACAAAGCAAAAGAACTTCTTCTGAATGCAGGATTTGATCACTATAATATCTTTTCAAAAAGAAAAGCTATGACTATACCGTTATAATATCAAAAAAAGCAGGAATTCCTGCTTTTTTTGATATTATATCTGAAACTCTATTCTTCTTCCTCATCCTCAGGCATATCCCAGTTATGATATACCGCCTGAACATCATCATCCTCATCTAACATATCAAGGATTCTTGTTATTTTCTTAATATCATCTTCCACAGTCAGCTCTACATAATTCTGAGGAATCATGGTTACTTCCGCCTGAGCCATTACGACACCTGCTCCTTCCAGAGTTTCTCTGACTGCATCAAAATCTGCCGGAGCTGTAAGTATCTCAAAGCTGTCTTCTTCTTCAGCAAAATCTTCTGCACCTGCATCCAGCGTCATCATCATCAGTTCATCAGCATCCATACTGCATTCTTCCTTATCGATAATAATCTGGCCTTTTTCATCAAACATATATGACACGCAACCGGTTGTTCCGACACTTCCGCCACCTTTTGTAAATGCATTTCTTACATTAGAAGCAGTTCTGTTTCTGTTATCAGTAAGTGCATTTACAATGATTGCTGTTCCATTCGGACCGTAGCCTTCGTATGTAACAGATTCATAATTTACACTGTTTGCATCTCCCGCAGCTTTTTTGATACCTCTGTCAATCGTATCATTTGGCATGTTATTTGCCTTTGCCTTAGCAATCACGGCAGCAAGTTTACTGTTATTTGCAGGATCCGGACCCCCTTCCTTCACTGCAACAGCAAGTTCTCTACCGATAATTGTAAATATTTTTCCCTTTGCTGCATCATTTTTTTCTTTCTTGTGCTTAATATTAGCAAATTTTGAATGTCCTGACATTTTTTCAATCTCCTTTATTCTATCGCCATCGAATGTTCTTCATTCTCCGGCTTGTTTTTTATGATTTCTAATAATGTTATTATTTTTCCGTCTACTTCTCGCACTTTAAACGTGCATCCGCAGGCTTTGACTGCCGGTTTTTCTCCCTTTGTAGGAATACGATCCAGTTTAGATACAATATAACCATTAATCGTATCAAATTCTTCTTCATCAAAACTGATATCAAGTTCGTCCTCGATTTCTTCCAGAGGTGTCAGACCTTTGACCAGATAAGAATCATCGCTCTCTTTAATGATATTATGTTCTTCCTCGTCATGTTCATCAAAAATATTGCCGACGATTTCTTCCAGAATATCTTCCATAGCCACCAGTCCGGCCGTCTGTCCATATTCATCAACCACAATTTCCATATGGTTTTTATTGTTCTGCATTTCTTTAAACAAATCATCCAGATTTCGTGATTCTGGTATAAACTCCGGTTTTCGGATCAATCCCTCGATATCCTTCACAGCCATATTATCATAAGTACTTTTATGGTAATAATACAAAACATCTTTGATATGCAGGATTCCAATAATATTATCAATATTATCCAAAAATACCGGATAACGTGAATTGTTCTGTTCCGCTATAAATTCTACTGTTTCGCGAAGGTTCAGCATTCCGTCTATTGCAACAATACTTTTTCTGTGGATCATCACATCACCTGCCGTTTTATCATCCAGAGAAATGATATTTGATATCATCTCCGCTTCCCTTTCCTCCAAAACTCCCTGTTCATGCCCTTCATTGACAATGCTCATAATCTCTTCTTCTGTCACATTCAATCCCTCTTCATTGGGATCGATACCGACAATTCGAAGAATCAGATTTGAAAAAAAGCGAACAAAAGCTGTAAACGGTGTAAGGATTGCTACAAGTACATTTACAATTCCAACAAAAGCATACGCTGCCTGATGGCAGTATTTCATGCCAAGTTTTTTCGGAACATAAATACCAAGTGCAAGCAAAATCAACATCAGATAAAGTGCTGTCAGAAGATATGCTATAAAATACATGGCAAAATCAGAAAGATAAAATCCCACTCCCAGACCAATCATCCATCTTCTCACATTTTCTGCATAAACCTCTAGCTGAAAATAACCAACCACTACCGCCATAAAGCCGGTCACCAATTGTATGGTACTGATAAATTTTGCCGGATTTTGTATGTATTTCAGCAATTTTGCAGCTTTCTGCGAACCATCTGCTGATTCTTTTTCAACCTCTGTTTCATTGAGATTCTGCACTGCGGCGCCAAAAGCATACATGATTGCATTTACAACTACAAAACCAATAAAAATCACTAATGCGTATAAGGGACTCCCATCGTCCATTTAATTATCTCCTCAACTTTCCTCAATAAGTTTATCCGGACAAAAATGCCGAACAGTCTAAATATATCATATTTCTCCGGTATTCGTCAATAACTATGTAGAAAGTTCTAAACTAATCATCAGTGCTCTATCTACCTTATCAATAATATCACCATCTAAATGACATATCTTATCTTTCAGTCTTTTTTTATCAATGGTACGCAATTGTTCCAAAAGAATAACAGAATCCTTCACAATATCACACTTGCTGCTATCCAGTTCCACATGTGTCGGAAGTTTTGCCTTATTCATTCTACTGGTAATTGCTGCACATATTACTGTAGGACTATGTCTGTTTCCCACATCATTCTGAATGATGATTACCGGACGGATACCTCCCTGTTCTGATCCTACTACAGGACGCAAATCCGCATAAAAGATATCCCCTCTTTTTATATTCACTAAAACCACCCCTAAATTATTATTTACTATCTCTTAGCGAGAGTGAAAGTATTTCTTTCACCTTTAGTATTCACAATAATCAGCGGTATATTCATTTATTTTACATCATAATTATCATCAAAATAATCTTTTCCGCAGATAATCCTGCCATTGCTGTAAAAAACTCTCGGCACTCGTTTTCCTAAATCACAGACAAATTCATAATTAAAAGTTCCTGCCAGTTCTGCCAGTTCTTCCACTGTAATCTGAAGTTTTCCATCTTCTCCAATTAATGTAACGTCATCGCCTTCGCAGACTCCATCTATATCTGTTACATCCACCATAAATTGATCCATGCAAACTCTTCCGATGATTTTTGCCTTTTGTCCGCGAATCAGAACATATCCTTTATTCGATAAATTTCTCTGATACCCATCACCATAACCTACAGGAATTGTTGCCACTTTTGTCTTTCTGGACGTCACAAAAGTCGAACCATAACTGATACCGTATCCCGGTTCTACATCCTTAAGATATATTATGTGGCTTTTCATAGAAAGTGCAGGTCTTAATTTCACCTTTTCCTTGTCTACTTCTTCCGACGGATATAACCCATACAGTGCTATACCGGCTCTGACCATATCCATGGAATCCTGAGGAAGATCAATAATGCCTGCACTATTATCACAATGTCTGACCCTGATGGTAACCCCTCTTTTCTTCAGGCTTTCTGTAAACCAAATAAATTTTTCATATTGCCCGTTTGCCATAGTTTTATCTGCCGAATCAGAAGATGCAAAATGGGTAAATATCCCATCAATCACTAAATTTGGAAGCTTAGATATGCGGGCTACAGTTTCAACTGATTCTTCCGAGACTGGAAAACCGATTCTTCCCATACCGGTATCCACTTTTATCTGGATTTTTGCCTGTTTTCCAATCTGCACTGCTTTCCGGCTGATCTTTTCTGCCATGGAATATTCAAACACAGCCGGATAGATTTCATATGTGATAGCATCTTCTATCCGTCCTTCAGGAAGAAAACCTAAAATAAATATCTCATTATCCAACCCATGTTTTCGAAGATTTATCCCTTCATCAATGGTGGCAACAGCAAAAGCCTGAACCATATCTTTCAATGCCAGTGCAATAGGAACTGCTCCATGACCATATCCATCCGTTTTTAATACTGCCGCCATGGCTGTGTCTTCACCCACATTTTGTTTCATTGCCAAAATATTATCCCGAATACAGTCAAGATTTATCTCTGCATATACTCTATAATATTTTTCTAATAATTCATCCATTTTCTTTTCCTCTCTTGTTCCCTTTCAATTCCCGATATAAAAGTTCCAGACCCTCTATCAGATTGCAGGAAGTCATACCATGTTCACCATATTTTCCGGCCGCCATATCTCCCGCCCGTCCGTGAATATAAACCGATACTGCTGTCCTTTTCAAAGAAGGTATCTTCCATACCGAAGCCGCTGATAATATTCCCGTCAGTACATCTCCGCTGCCGGCCACTGCCATGCCGGAATTCCCCGAAGTATTGTAATATACTTCCCGGCTGTCTGATACCACAGTGATTGCATCCTTTAACACAACGATACATCCATAATCCTTTGCAAATTCTGACGCAGTTACTTCCGGATTTTTTTTGATTTCTTCCGGTATCTTTCCTGTCAATCTGGCCATTTCCATAATATGAGGGGTAATCACCATATTAGAATCCAGCATATTTTTTAAGTTTTCATCCTCTGCCATAAGATTTAACGCATCTGCATCCAGAATCACCGTTTTGTTTTTATGTTCCCGCAATACGAATGCAAGCATGTTTTTCGCTGTGGCAGATTGGGAAATTCCAGGTCCCACGGCAATCACATCCGCCCAGCGAATCCCATTTTCAAGCTCCGTTTCCAATGCTTCATCCCAATGCTCATAACAAAAACACAACGATTCAGGAACATTGGAGCATAGCACATTTCTATTGTTTTCATGTGTAATCACTTTCACCATACCGGCACCCATCTTATAGGCTGCCTTACAGGACAGGATTGCCGCGCCACAATATTTTTCCGAGCCGGCAATCAGCAAAATTTTCCCAAAGGTTCCTTTATTTCCATCCACATCCCTTTTAGGAAGAATATATAAATCTTCATCCTGTATATATTTTGCCTTTGCACCAATTATTTCACACAGATTTTTCGGATATCCGATCTCTTTCACCAGCAATTCGCCAGTATTCTTCTTTCCCGGATAAAGAATACAGCCTGCTTTTGCATATCCAAAAGTGACAGTACAGTCAGCATTCACTGCTATATTACATATCCGTCCATCCTCTGCACAAATACCGGAAGGAATATCTACAGAGATTATATAAGCATTGCTGCTATTTATTTTTTTTATGATTTTTTCATAGTTTCCTGTTACATCTCTCGACAATCCCACTCCAAAAACAGCATCAATGATAATATCATAGTTTTCAGTCTCTGCCTCATCACCAAGCACCGGCAGATTCAGTTGCTCAAGAATATTTTTTTGAACCAGAAGTTCTTTCGTGGCCTTTTCTTCATTACCAGTCAGTATACAATCACAGTCATATCCCTGTATCCGGAGAATCCGATATACAGCAAGGCCATCTGCACCGTTATTGCCCATTCCCGAAATTACCAGAATTTTACTTTTCCTGCCTGATTCAGTCACCTTTGAGACAACAGCATTGGCTGCATTTTCCATCAAAACCAGCGAAGGAATGCCTATTTTTTCTATGGCATAAGTATCTAATGCTTTCA
Organism: Lachnospiraceae bacterium; assembly: GCA_034172985.1. Classification (GTDB taxonomy): domain Bacteria; phylum Bacillota; class Clostridia; order Lachnospirales; family Lachnospiraceae; genus CAG-303. Next base: position 29,861 of record JAXFDY010000006.1, on the reverse strand, counting down.
TTTCTTTTCCAGATAATACATATTTCATAGCGGTTCCCTCCTGTCATCATCTTCTTTTTCCAATACAGCAACTGCAGAAGCCAGATGTTCCAAATTGGATATAGATACAAAAATTTTCTTTACACCCAGCTCTCCTGCAATTGTTTTTGCCTGACCTGTTAATTTGACATAAGGTTTGCCCTGTTCATTTCGCAATACCTCTATATCCTTTGGTGTAAAACTTGTAAATCCAGTGCCAAATGCTTTCGCTACAGCCTCCTTAACAGCAAAATTCCCGGCAAGGCTTTGGGCTTTGCCGGCAAATAATGCAATCTCTTTTTCTGTATATATTCTTTTTAAAAAGTTTTCTTTTTCACATGCCCGTTTGACCCGTTCAATTTCGATTATGTCATTACCGATTCCAACAATCATATATGCCTCCTGACCTGCTTCTTTACAGAATATCTTCATCTTCCTCCTCGTCATCATCATATATTCCGTTCAGATAATTAATATACATATGCGTAATATCCGGTCCTAAAAGCCGGTCAAAATAATTTGTGATATTTTTCGTTTCACGGATTTTTTGGTCATAAAGAGCTGTCTTCTGTTTTAATTCTTCCCTGGTCTCTTTAATCCATTTCTCCAGTTCCATAATCTCATTCAGCTCATCTGCAATGCCGTCATAAAACAACTCCATTGTTTCCATGGCCAGCTCCGCATTTTTCTCCCTCATCATATCCGGAATATCCAGCTCATCATTCTCCAGCAGAATCAATTTATCATTAATCTCCTGTATCAGATCACGACTTTTTTCCATTCTCTTAAAACCATCTGAATCCTCCGGTTCATTCATGTTATTCACAATCTCATTCATCAGTTTCTTTTTCAGATGATTTAACTGCTGTTTTTCTTCCTTGATTCGTCCCTGACTTTTTATAGCATCATTTAATTCGTCCTCGATCATCATGATTGACTTTGGCTTTCCTCCTGAAAACAGTAAATACCACTTCCTGTCCAAAGTCAAAAGCGGAAGATGCAGATTTCTTATTCTTGCTAATATCGCTTCATACTTTTCTATTCTGTTTTCTTCTTTGCGCCTTGCCATCTTAACCTCCTGATGTATGTTATTATTTCTTCTCTCCACTTGACAGTTTATAAGAAATCCTCATCAGACTCTCTGATAAATGAACATTTTCTACAATCACATCTTTCGGAACATTTAAATCAATGTGTGCAAAATTCCAAAATGCCTTTACCCCCAGTTTTAACAACCGATCAGCCACTTCCAATGCATTTTCTTTAGGCACTGTAATCGCTGCAATATCTATTTTTTCATGTTTCAGGAATTCATCCAGTTCATCCATATGTCTGACAGGCACACCACGAATTGTTTTTCCTTTTAATTCAGGGTTAATATCAAAAATACCCACAACCCCAAAGCCGCTTTTCTCAAAATTCGTATAATTAGCTATGGCACGTCCAAGATTGCCTGCCCCGATAATCGCCATATTATATTTTTTTTCTAATCCAAGGATTTTTCCGATTTCCTGATATAAATACTGAACATTATATCCATATCCCTGTTGTCCAAACCCTCCAAAATTATTTAAATCCTGACGAATCTGTGAAGCGGTTACATGCATCCGTTTACTCAGTTCTCCTGAGGATATTCTTTCTACTCCCATTTCAATTAGTTCGCCTAAATGCCTGTGATATCTGGGTAACCGGTTAATCACGGCACTTGAAATACGGCGTTGCTCTTCCATGCCTTTCACCTCATCTTAAACATACTTTTCTATAGTATAGTATTATTTTTTCAGATTGTCAAATTTTAAACAAATCATTTTTTGATTTATTTTATATTGCTTCTGTGATATAATAAGTTACCAAAATATTTTGACACGAACGAGGTATATTATGATATTATCATGTAACAATATAGAAAAATCTTTTGACGGAAATACCATCATTTCCAAATGCTCATTTGTGGCCAACGAATACGAAAAAATCGCCATTGTAGGCATTAATGGTGCCGGAAAGTCCACTTTATTAAAAATTATCATGAAAGAATTATCTGCAGACAAAGGCGAAGTGATTATCGCAAAAGATAAAACGATTGGATATCTGGCCCAGGATCAGAATGTTTCTTCCGAAAATACAATTTTTGATGAGCTTTTAACTGTAAAGCAGGAGCTTCTTGATACCGAGAGAAAAATGCGAAGTCTGGAACTTCAGATGAAATCTCTTTCCGGTGATGAATTAGAGGCAGCTTTAAAAACATATACAAATCTGACGCATCAGTTCGAGCAGGAAAATGGTTATGCCTGTAAAAGTGAAATCACCGGTGTCCTGAAAGGATTAGGCTTTGATGAGAATGATTTTAAAAAGCCCATTTCCACATTATCAGGAGGACAAAAAACGAGGGTTTCATTGGGAAAACTGCTTCTCTCAAAACCTGATATCATTCTTCTGGACGAGCCGACCAACCATCTTGACATTGGATCTATCAGCTGGCTGGAAAATTACCTTTCAAATTACAACGGCACCGTGATTATCGTGGCTCATGACCGTTATTTTTTAGACAAAATTGTCTCAAAGGTTGTAGAGATTGACCGCACAAAGGTGACTGTTTTTTCCGGCAACTACAGTGATTATGCCGCAAAAAAAGCAATGTTAAGAGATGCGGAATTAAAACAGTACATCAACCAGCAGAGAGATATTAAGCACCAGGAGGAAGTTATTGCAAAATTAAAATCCTTTAACCGGGAAAAATCGATTAAAAGAGCTGAGAGCCGGCAAAAGATGCTGGACAAGATAGATGTTCTTGACCGACCGGACGGACCGGATAAAACCATGCGTTTTAAGCTTGAGCCAAAGGTTTTAAGTGGAAATGATGTTCTTTCTGTGAAAGGTCTTAGCAAAAGCTTTGGCTCACATATACTTTTTGAAAATCTTAATTTTGAAATGAAACGTGGGGAAAAAGTTGCAATTATCGGAAATAATGGAACCGGAAAAACAACGATATTAAAAATAATTAACCAATTGTTAAAACCGGATGCCGGAGAGATTACACTTGGAGCCAAAGTCCACATTGGTTATTATGATCAGGAACATCATGTATTAAATAAAGAGAAAACAATTTTCGAAGAAATTTCAGATGCATATCCTGATTTATCCAACACAGAAATCCGCAATGTCCTTGCTTCTTTTTTATTTACAGGCGAAGATGTGTTCAAGCTGATTGGAGATTTGAGTGGTGGCGAACGCGGACGTGTTTCTCTGGCAAAGCTTATGCTGTCAGAAGCCAATTTTTTGATTCTTGATGAGCCAACCAACCATCTGGATATTGACTCAAAAGAAATTCTGGAAGATGCTTTAAATGATTATACAGGAACGGTTCTTTATGTTTCTCATGATCGGTATTTCATAAATCGTACAGCTTCAAGAATTCTTGATTTAGAATATAAAACCCTGACTTCTTATAACGGAGATTATGATTATTATCTGGAGAAGCACGAACATCTATCTTCCCTTACCCTACAGTCTTTGGAACCGGAAACCGCAGCAGTATCAAGCAGTTCCTCTGTCTCTCATTCAAAAGAAGAGTGGAAAGCCCAGAAAGAACTACAGGCTCAAAAGCGAAAACGTGAAAACGAACAAAAGAAAACAGAAGAAAAAATTATGGCTCTGGAAGAGTTACTTGAAGCATTGAATGCAGAACTTGGAAAAGAAGAAGTCTATAGTGTACCGTCAAAATGTATGGAAGTTCAGGAAAAAATAACTTCCGCAAACATAGAGTTAGAAGAACTCTACGAAAAATGGGAGGATTTACAATGAAAAACAAATTTGCACCACTCAAACTACAACAATGGACTTTGATCGCCATCTGTATTCTTATGATTATTTATATTGCAGGGAAAGTTGTTTTTATGGAATCTGAGCGGACACAAAGCAGAAATGTTTCCTCGAATACATCTTCATCGACGACAAAAACATATCTGGCATTTAAAAATTCCAGCATTGTCATAGGCGAACCCATTACAGTGTGTATTATAAATCCTCCCAACGACACATCTGACTGGTCTTTTATCTGGAAGGTAAATGATAAAATTGTGAAAGAAAACAGTACCTCTTATACTCCTTCTGAAGAAGATAACGAGTCTTTTATCACTGTTACAGCCACAACGAAACAGGGAAAAAAATATGAGGCAAGCTTATATCTCAGTTCACTTCCTGTCCTTTATCTGGATACAGATCTTCACATCCGGGATACTTATACTTCCGGTAATTTATCGGTTCAGGGGAATGAAACTTACGATAATGAGAATTCCGAATTATATAATGGCGGTGTATCTGTAAAGCTTCGTGGAAATTCCACCCGTTATCTGGACAAACAGCCTTATAAAATCAAACTGGATGATAAAGCCGATCTTCTTGGCATGGGTAGCAGCAAGCATTGGGTTCTTCTGGCAAATGCCATAGATCATACCTTTATCAGAAACAAACTGGTTTATGACCTTTCCGGCGACCTGGGAGCTTCCTATTCTGCCGAATCCGATAATGTGGTACTGATTTTAAACGGAGAATATCAGGGTGTATATCAGCTTTGTGAACAGCTTCGAATTTCAGATGAGCGTATCAATATTTTTGATTGGGAAGGACTTGCCGAAGATGCTGCCGAAGCAATTGGATATAAAGAATCTCTGAATAAGGATTCACAGGACGCTTTGGAAGATGCTTTGATTTCTGATTTTAGCTGGATTTCTTCACCTTATACTTTTTCTTTTGAAAACAAGACCTACAATATATCTGATTATGTAACAATTCCTGCTACAACAGGCGGCTTTCTTTTAGAAATGGATTTTTATCATTTAAATTTACAGGACAATACTTCTCTGCAGACTAATTTTATGCAGCCTTTCTATTTTAGTCAGCCGGAAACTGCCGGTACAAACGAAGAATTATCTGATTATGCCAAAACATACATTCAAACTTTTGAATATGCTCTACATAGTTCCGATTTTGTATATCATGATGATGACACCCATTATAAAGCAATACCGGGACGTTTTGACTGGAACAAGGGATGGTCTTATTCCGTAAGTCCTGCATCTTTTTCTGCAAAAGAATACGACGGACTACACTATTCAGAATTATTTGATATAGATTCTCTAATCAATAATTTTCTTATATGCGAGCTTACTGTAAATTGGGATTCCATGAAAAATAGTGTTTTTATTTCCAAAGATATCGATGGACTAGCTGAGCTTAATCCGGTATGGGATTTTGACTGGGCATTTGGAAATGATAATATGTACCAGATTTATACAAACTTTACAGATATCTGGCAGACGACAGATAATTATTTTACCAACGAGCAATGTTACCAATCTGTTCAATGGAATCGTTTCCTCATCAAAGATCCTTATTTTCTATTGAAGGTTTATGAAAAATATCAGGAAATCCGCCCTACTCTTTTGGAAGAGATTATAAAAGAAGGCGGCATACTTGATACTTATCATGAAGAACTATCCGATGCCGGACACGCTGATGATGAAAGATGGAGTTATTCTTATCTTCAATATAATGGACAGCTTTTTGATGATGCCTTTAACAGCCTCGATTTTTTTATCAACGAAAGAATCTCCTGGCTGGATGAACAATTTTCTTCTTTTGATAACCTTGTCAACTCTTTAGGTTATTACAAAGCTTCCGACAAGCTAAATCTTACGGATATAATCTGGCTGGATGACGGCAGTGTCAGAATCACAGCTCAAACAACCGATACATCTGCTTCTTCCATCAGTTTTGAAATTAATGGAACTACATTCACAGATTCAACTGTCATAAACGGCACCGCCAGTGTTACTGTCAGCAAAGATGTTTTGGCTCAAAAGGAACACAACATTGTTCAAATCCGTATCAAAGATTCTGCCGGTCGCTATATAACAGAAAATACAACCACAAAAAATGCAGATAAAGTTGTGACACTTTCTAACTATAAAGTATTTTAAATGTTGAAAATTTTCTCGGATTAATGTATACTTATAAAATAATAAAAAGGTCTTACAATGACTTTGAGTAAAGCACGAAAGGATATATTATTATGGAAAATAATAAAATTGTTGTTGCTTTGGGAAGAAATGCATTTGGCGATACTTTTCCTGAACAGCATGAAAGAGTAAAACTTGCAGCAAAAGCAATTGCTGATCTTGTAGAAGCAAAATATGAAATTATTATTACTCATAGCAATGGTCCACAGATTGGTACGATTCAGACAGCTATGGCAGAGTTCAGCCGTCTTGATACAAATCAGACCGTTGCCCCGATGTCAGTTTGTGGTGCCATGAGTCAGGGATATATTGGTTATGACTTACAGAATGCTATTCGTTCCGAATTATTGAACAGAGGAATCTATAAACCTGTAGCCACAGTAATCACTCAGGTTCGGGTAGATCCGTTTGATCCTGCATTCCACAATCCGACAAAAGTAATCGGCCGAAAAATGACTAAAACAGAGGCAGAACTTGAAGAGAAAAAAGGAAATTATGTGGTAGAAGAAGATGGTGCTTATCGAAGAATTATCGCGTCTCCAAAGCCAATTGATATTTATGAAATTGATTCCATCAAAACACTTGTAGATGCCGGTCATATTGTTATTGCTGCCGGTGGCGGTGGTATTCCGGTTCTTGATCAGAGAACTGTTCTGAAAGGAGCCAGTGCTATCATTGAAAAAGATTATACAGCCGCTAAATTAGCTGATATGTTGGATGCATCTACACTGCTTCTTCTCACTGATCATGATTATCTTGTTATTAATAAAGGTGAGTCAGATGAGAGAGAACTGAAAGAGATTACGATTGAGGAAGCAAATGCCCTGATTGAAGAAAATAAATTTAAATCTCTGACAAAGCTTCCAAAAATCGAAGCTGCTATTAATTTTGTAGAATCCGGTTCTGACAGAAAAGCCGTTATTACAAATCTGTCCAAGGCAAAAGAAGGAGCCTCCGGAAAAATAGGTACAATCTTAAAATCATAGCAAAAAAACCGCACAAATGTGCGGTTTTTTTATAGTTATTTTTTGAAATCATAATTCCGGTATTTCTTTTTTCTATCTGCCAGATCCTGCTCTATCTGTCTTTGTCTGCGAAGCCTTCCCTCTTCTTCCATTCGAACCTGTCTTCTTCGTTCTATTTTTCTCTGTCTTGCCTGATATCTTTTAATTTGTACATAACCATACATGACCAAAAGCAAGATAATAATCAATGCAAAAAACTTCCAGATAAAGGATGAGCTCTTTTGTTCTTTCTCTTCCACTTTCTTTTCTGTTTTCTTTGTGGCTGATTCCGTTTCCTGCGGATTGACACTTTCCTGAGCAGCAACTGCCAGTGATTCATCTTCAGCTGCTTTTGCATCCAGCACTGCATAATCTTCCGGTGTTACATAGCCCTTAATATAATCATATAATGCAATCGAATCTGCATACGCACTTGCTGAATTTGTACTTTTTAATATGACACAGACTACTTTTCTTCCGTTAAGATCCGCGAACGTAACAAGAGTTCCGCCTGCCTGATCTGTATACCCGGTTTTTCCTCCAATACATGATTCATAATAATATTCTTCACCCTCACGAATCATTCTGTTATTATTCAGCCAATATCTTGTCTCATTACAAATATTTGTCGGAGGAACATCATATCTTACTGTAGAACACAAAGTCTGAAACATTTCAAAATTCGTATATGCATTTATAGCTATAATCGCCATATCATATGCTGTCGTATAATGTCCTTCATCATGAAGTCCATGAGCATTTTTAAACTGTGTTCCAATACAGCCAAGCTCCCTTGCTTTCTCTGTCATCTTTTCAGCAAATGCATCCATGGAGCCGGATACAGCTTCTGCCAGACCATTCGCCAAATCATTACCTGATATAAGCATTAATCCATATAAACATTGTTCTACTGTCAGTTGTTCGCCTTCATCTGCATAAGCCGAACTGCTTCCCGGTTCTATAGAAAAGACTGCATCATGGGAAAATGTCACAACATCTTCCATTTTCAAATTTTCCAAAGCAAGAGTTGCTGTCATTATTTTTGTAATACTGGCAGGATAATGCTGAGTCTGAATATTTTTTTCGTATAATGTATAGCCGGTAGCCATATCAACAACAATCCCTGCTTCCCCGACAATTTCCGGAGGATTACTCAAGGATGCCGGAACGCAACCTGTTTTAACCAGACTACTGCCAGCCGATGATGTGTTTGAAGTTTCCACAGTGCCCATCATCTCAGGTTCTACGCTGGCATCTGGAACTGCAAATGCCGAAAAATTGCACTGGATTGCCATAATTCCAGCCAGTGCTATGACAGCAAATCTATTTTTTCTCATTTGTATACTCCTCTTGATTACATACTTTTTTCAATAACGCCGACAATTTTAATCAGCTTTTTCATATTATCTTTTATTCCAAACAATTTACAAATACAAACGATCTCTTTTCCCTCCGAGTCAAGCAATCTGCATTTAAACGGAACTAATTCATCTGACTGTTTGATCTGTTCTATTTTTTCCATAAAAAAATCCTGATCATCTTTATAAATAAACTGTTTAAGAGACTCTTTGACATTCACTTTCGGAAGCTCATATCCAAAAATTTTAAACCAGTTCTCATTGCAATATAATGTGTTTTTTACGCAACTATAGTCAACAATAATATCTTCTGTATATTTTGAAACCATAAAATATCTTCTGAGATTGATGGCATTTTTAGACTTAATTGTTATCAACGTATAAACAAAATATCCGCTTAACACAATCAGCATGGCACCAATAATTATGCCAAGAAATACAAAATTATCTGTTACATCACTAATATTTGCCTCCACACTGCTAGATGACACTACTGTAATAATTTCCCAATTATTAAAATTCGTTTTTGAAAAACAGATATATCTCTTGGATTCTTTTCCATTATCAAAACCAACCACACCTGATTTTTTCGACTTCATGTAGTTCTTTAAGGTTTTGACGTTGTCATCATTATTTAAAATATCACTGACATTCTGAATACTGCTATCCGACTTTTTTGATAAAACAGTGCCATCGCTTTTAATAATAAATGCTTTTCCCTTTTTGCTGACAGAATCCAGATCAAGAAAATCAGAAAACTCATCCAACGTACATGTTACCAGATATACACCTTTTACATGATTATCATCATCCATAACAGGCAGAGAAAACGTAATATTGTTCACGTTGCCATCGCTGTCTTTCGTATCAGCAATATATACGTCTCCCTTGATGGATTTCGTGTAAAACTTTGCCTGGGAATAATCAATCAAGCCTTTTTCTTCCATACCTTTTCCATCTGAATCCACGATATCAAACTCACTAAATCCAGCCTTTGCAGTCATCTTTGATATATTATTTAATACCTGCTCATCTGTATAATTCTCATTCATTCCGATATAATAAGCAGTCATTTCCAACTCATGAATCGTTTCTTCCACTTTTAATTCTACACATGTAGAAGCTTCTTCCATCATTTCTGCCAGATGATCTTCTGTCTGCTTTTCAATATCCTTATTAATATTAGATATATACAGGCAGAAAGCTGCTATATTAATCACAAGAACTGTTGCAATCACAATAATTGTTACATAATATTCCTTAAATCGCTTCATTTGTACTCTCCCTTTTTCTTTGTCAACAAATATTTACATACTTTTATATAATAGCAAAATATCTCAATAAATTCAACAACAAATCATTATTTAGTCATCTTTTTCCGTAATTCCTGCACACTTTCTTTTATTTTTTCAATCGTATAATCAATTTCCTCTCTTGTATTTTCTGCCGATAAAGTTATCCTGATTGAGCCATAGGCCTGCTCATCTGATAAGCCAATTGCTTTCAAAACCTGTGATGGCTCATTTTCTCCTGCCGAGCAGGCGGAACCGGTGGAAACACAGATCCCTTTCATATCAAGCAGTACAAGAAGTGATGCACCATCCACGTAATCAAAACTAAGATTGATATTTCCCGGAAGTCGTTTCGATGCATGACCATTCAAATGACAATCAGGCACTTCTTTTAACAATCTTCTAATCATATAATCTCTTAACATTATTTCATAATTTCTTATATTTTCCATATTTTCCCATGCATATTTTGCTGCACCACACATGCCTGCAACACCGGTCACATTCCCTGTTCCCGCACGCATTCCCTGTTCCTGATGTCCTCCATTCATAAAAGGTATAATTTCTGTATCTTTTTTAATGTATAGGCATCCTACGCCTTTCGGACCGCCAAATTTGTGAGAGCTGACACTGAGCAGATCTACATTCCATTTTTTTACATCAATCGGAAGATGTCCAAACGCCTGGACCGCATCTGTATGAAAAATAATGTGCTTTCTCCGTGCGATTTCTCCAATTTCCTCTATCGGCTGTATCGTACCTATTTCATTATTCGCAGTCATGACAGATATCAATATCGTATCTCTTCGAATTGCAGATTGAAGCTGATTGAGATTGACTACCCCATCCCTGTCCACGTCAATATATGTGATTTGAAATCCATACTTTTTCAGATATGCACAAGTATTTTTTACTGCAGGATGTTCAATTGCCGTTGTAATAATATGCTTCCCTCTATGATAATTGCCAAAGGCTATTCCATTTAAAGCCCAATTATCACTTTCTGTACCACCACTGGTAAAATAGATTTCCTCAGGTTCACAATTTATCATCTTTGCAAGAATTTGTCTTCCGTTTTCCATTGCATTTTTAGATATCATTCCAAACTCATAAATACTGGAAGGATTTCCATAGAACTGGTCAAAATATGGTTTCATTGCATATAAAGCTTCCCGGTTCACTTTTGTAGTTGCTGCATTATCCAGATAAACTACTCTCGTATTGTTTGCTTTCACATCTTTAACCTCCCTATAACAAATATTTCTATCTGATTCTGCTACTATTTTTCACTAGAAAAGAATATATTAAAAAAAAGACTGCATGAAGGAAAACCATTGAAAAATAAAATTATCAAAGGAACAATTATATTATCAGCCGCCGGAATTCTCACACGGCTTATTGGTTTCTACTATAGAATATTCCTGGCCGGCACAATTGGTGCAACCGGTCTCGGATTATATCAGATGATTTTTCCTGTCTACGGATTATGCATCTCATTTGCTGTCACAGGTATTGAAATATCAATTTCCAAATATGTTGCTTTTTATACTGCAGAGCATGCACCACAAAAATCTCTTGGAATTTTAAAATCAGGATTATCCATATCCCTGTATCTGTCTATTCTGACTTCTATCGTCCTATATCTTGCAAGTCCGTTTCTGGCTACGCATTTTATCGGCGATCAGAGATGTGAGGTACTGTTACAGCTTGCAGCTTATGCAATTCCATTCTGTGCTATTCATGGATGTATTATAGGATATTTTTTAGGAAAAAGTCAGGCTTCCATACCTGCTATAGCCCAATTAAGTGAACAGGTCATCCGTGTACTTACTGTTTACCTTATTTCCATTTTTGCCTTCAATCAGGGCCATCTGTCTCCAAAAGCAGCTATGGCAGGCCTATTTTCCGGTGAAGTAGCTTCTTCACTTGTATGTCTGATTGCATTGATTTCTGAGAAACGTAAAGCAAAGCCAGAAAAATATAACTACAATCATCAGATTTTCTCCATGGCAATTCCACTCTCTCTGAGCCGTGTATTTACCTCTCTCATCTTAAGTTCTGAGGCTGTACTTATATTGCGTGGATTAAAATCCTATGGACTTTCACACGACTATGCTGTAAGCCTATATGGTGTTCTCACCGGTATGGCAATGCCCTTCATTTTTTTTCCATCCACAATTACCGGTGCAATCTCCTCCATGATACTTCCCTCTATCTCCGAGGCACAATCTGCCGGAAATTATCATCAGATTGCAAAAACTACTACCACTGTTGTTCAATACTGTTTCTCCATTGGCATATTCTTTGCCGCACTCTTTTATTTTACCGGAGATTTCATCGGTATCTTCCTGTTTCAAAATGCCGATGCAGGAACATATATTTCACTTCTGGCCTGGCTATGCCCTTTTATGTATCTTGGATCCACTTTATCCAGTGTATTAAACGGATTAGGATTGACAAAAATTACATCTGTTATCAATATTACAGTTGCACTTACCCGCATAGCTATGATTTTTCTTTTCGTTCCTACCTATGGAATAAAAGGATATCTCTGGGGCCTGTTGCTCAACCAGATTCTATCTGCATTTTTGCTTTTATTTTTTGTTAAAAAATATACCCACTTTAAATATCGGATTTCCCAGTGTATCGTTATTCCATGTATCATCAGTTTTTGTTCTATATTTCCAGGTATTCTGCTTTTTAAATTTTTAATGTTAAAAAGTGGTTCTTCCTTACTCTCTCTTGGATGTAGCATTATTCTTTCCTGTGGAATATTCTGTCTTTTTCTCTTTAAGCAAAAGCGTATGGAAACGATTTTTTCCAATATTTTCAGTTGATTATCACTTCTGACTATGTTATGATACTAGATACAAAAAAAATTTTGTCGTAAACAGGGAAAGTTTAGACAGTCAGGAGGAATTATGCCAATTAAAGTACAGGGCGACCTTCCGGCGAAAGCCGTCATCGAAAGTGAAAATATATTTATTATGGACGAAACCCGTGCCATTAAACAGGATATAAGACCCTTAAAGATAGCGATTTTGAATCTCATGCCAATCAAGCATGACACAGAGATTCAATTACTACGTGCCTTATCAAATACGCCTTTACAGGTAGATGTAACCTTTGTCTGTGTGGAAAGTCATGTTTCCAAAAACACACCTGCCAGTCATCTGAATCAGTTTTATTCAAAATTTTCTGAAATTAAGCATCTGAAATTTGACGGACTGATTATTACAGGCGCACCGGTAGAACATCTCCCATTTGAAGAGGTGACTTATTGGGAAGAATTAAAAGAAATTATGGATTGGTCTGATACAAATGTAACCTCCACTTTTCACTCTTGCTGGGGTGCATTTGCTGGTTTATATTACCGTTATGGCATCGATAAGATTCCTTTAGACCAGAAAATGTTTGGAATCTATGAGCATAAAGTGATTCATCGCAAGGTTCCTTTGATGAGAGGATTTGATGATGTATTTCTCGCACCTCATTCCAGACATGTAGGAATATCAAGGGAAGCAGTAAATGCCCATCCGGATCTTACGATTCTGGCTGATTCTGATATAGCCGGTCCGTTTATTATTTTAGGAAAAGAAGGAAAACATATTTTTGTGACCGGGCATCCGGAATATGACAGACAAACATTAGATTTAGAATATAAGAGAGATTTAGGAAAAGGTCTTGATATCCAGATTCCTTATAATTATTATCCTGATGACAATCCTAAAAACCAGCCGATTCTTACCTGGAGAGGACATGCAAACGGATTGTACACAAACTGGTTAAATTATTATGTATATCAGGTGACACCATATATCTTATAAAAAAAAGCTATATTCCATAAATTTGAGGAATATAGCTTTTTTTACATTTATTAAATTACAATTTTATTTGATTATTTCCAAGAACGCCTCTTCAGAAATAATCGGTATTTTCAATTCTCTTGCCTTCTTATTTTTTGACGAATTCGAATTGACATCATTATTAATCAGATAATCCGTCTTGGATGTAACAGAATTCGTTACTTTTCCACCCTTGCTTTCAATCAAATCCTTCAGTTCATTCCTGTTGGCAAAATGTTCTACAGATCCAGTGATTACAAAAGTCTTGCCAAAAATTTCTGACTGTTCATCAGCCTTTTCTGTCTCAGCAATCGTTAGTTCCTCCAAAACAGCCCTTAGTTCTTCCAGATTTTTTTCATTTTGAAAATAGTCGATATAACTATCAGCGATGACTTCTCCCACACCTTCAATCGATACCATTTCATCTTTACTCGCATGAATAATTTTCTCAAGATCATAGTCAAACGCTTTACATATCATCTTAGCATTGGCTAGGCCAATATTCGGAATGCCAAGTCCATAGATCAGGGCATGTAATTCCGGATGTCTTGCATGATCCACTGAAATCTGCAGATTATCATAAGATTTCCTTCCGAATCCATACATATTCACAATCTCGTCCTCGTAGCGATGCAAGCGGAAAATATCCGCATAATTCCTGATAAACCCTTTATCAATCAGCTTTTCAAGAGTTTCCTCTGATAAACCGTCAATGTTTAGCGCATCTCTCGAGACAAAAAGGGTGAATTTCTTAATTTTCTTTGCTACACATTCAGGATTGGTACAATACAATGATTTCACATCGTTCATCTGACGAACCTCCGTCTTTCCTCCACATGCAGGACATTGGCTCGGAATCATCAATTTCTTACTCCTTGTATGATTTTCTGCAATCTGAGGAATAATCATGTTTGCCTTGTAAACTTCGATTTCGTCGCCGATACCAAGTTCCAGATTTTCCACAATGCTGACATTATGCACACTGGCTCTGGATACTGTAGTTCCCTCTAGCTCCACTGGCTCAAATATGGCCACCGGATTAATCAGACCAGTTCTTGACGGGCTCCATTCCATATCCACAAGTCTTGTCCTTGCAGTCTCATCTGCCCACTTAAAAGCAATGCCGTTTCTTGGAAATTTCGCAGTCGTTCCAAGAGAACGTCCATACTCCAAATCATCATACATCAACACAAGTCCATCCGATGGTACATCAAAATTTTTGATTTTTTCCGCAAAATATTTTACAGCCTCCGCCACAGTCTCACCAGTGACAGGCCTGTATTCCACTACGGAAAATCCTTGCGATTCCAGAAATTGGTACTGCTCCTCCATGGAATTTTTAAAATCTATTCCCTCTGCCCGTACAAGTGAAAACGCAAAAAAATTTACGTTCCTGTCCGCAGTGATTTTATTATTCAGCTGCCTTACAGAACCACTGCAAAGATTTCTCGGATTCTTATATTTTGCATCTACATCCTCTATGGAATTATTGATTTTTTCAAAATCAGAATACTTGATTACCGCCTCTCCACGAAGAATTAACTCGCCCTGAAAAGGAATCGTCACCGGAATATTTTTAAAGACTCTGGCATTATTTGTAATAACTTCCCCCACTAATCCATTTCCTCTGGTAACCGCCTTTACCAGTTTTCCTTCCCGAAATGTCAGAACGACTGTCAGACCATCCAATTTCCAGGATAACAGGCCCTTCTTATCTCCCAAAAAGCTTCCAAGTCCCTCCACAGACTTTGTTTTATCCAGAGACAACATCGGAGCCTCATGAGTCTCCTTCGGAAGCTCACTTAATACTTCGTATCCCACATTTACCGTAGGACTGTCCGAATATACCATTCCTGTCTCTTTTTCTAATTGGACTAGTTCATCATACAGCTTATCATATTCCAGATTGCTCATGATTTCCCTGCTCTCCTGATAATATGCTTTGCCTGCTTCATTTAAAAGATCTATCAATTCCCTGATTCGTTTTAACTCTACACTCATGCTTCTCCATTCACTTTCTATCACATTCTTCCAACAATCTTTTCAACTCTTCATCTGATACTTTGCGATACTGTCCCACAGGAAGATTTCCAAGTACAATATTCATAATACGAACTCTTTTCAATGTGACTACTTTTGCTCCACAAGCCTCACACATACGACGTATCTGCCGATTTAAGCCCTGCGTAATGACAATCCGAAACGATCGTTCTCCTGTCTGTTCCACTTTACATTTTCTGGTAACAGCTTCAAAAATAATTCTTTTTTCCCCATTCACCTTCTCAACCTTACTGATTTTAACCCCATTTGCCATCTTGTGAAGGAAGGCGCTGTCTACTGGGCGATTTACTGTTACCAGATACTCTTTCTCATGATAATTGGATGCTTTCAATATCTTATTTACGATATCCCCATGATTCGTCAAAAGAATCAGACCTTCCGAATCTTTATCCAGACGGCCGATTGGATAAATACGTTTCGGATACCCAATAAAATCTACAATATTGTCTTTTATCACTTTACTGGTCGTACACTCGATTCCTCTCGGCTTATTACATGCTATGAGAATAAATTCATCTTCCGTCTTAATCTTCTTTCCCTGAACACGAATATCCCAATGGCATTCCACTTTCATTCCCATGATTGCTGTTTCTCCGTTTACGGTTACAGAACCTTCTTCTATCAGCCTGTCCGCTTCACGTCTGGAACAAAAGCCGGCATCACTTAAAAATTTATTTAATCTGACTAAACTGTCACTCATTCTTTCCCCTTTAATAATTGTTCTACCTGTTTCTTTAATCTTCTTGTTCCTTCTTCAATGTTTTCGCAGGAAAAAATGGCACTGACAACTGCAACGCCATCAATTCCGCTTCCTGAAAGCTCCATTACATTTTCTGTAGAAATACCACCAATGGCTACAACAGGAATGGATACCGCCTGACAAATATCACGAAGCATCGTTTCCGAAATACAGGTGGCATCTTTTTTTGTTCCTGTGCGGAATACCGCTCCAACCCCCAGATAGTCCGCTCCTTTGGCCTGTGCAAGCAGTGCCTGTTCCACAGTCTTGACCGATACACCGATTATTTTATCTGCCCCCAGAATCTCCCGGGCATCCGCAATTTCCATATCCCCCTGTCCTACATGAACTCCATCTGCATCTGCCTGCTTGGCAATATTTACATTATCATTTATAACAAATGGTACATGATAAGTTTTGCAAAGATCTTTTATCTCCAATGCTTCCTGTAAAAAAGTCTCCTCATCCAAATCCTTTTCCCTTAACTGAATAAATGTGGCACCACCCTTTAATGCCTGTTCCACCTGCTGATACAGAGTGCTTTCTCCCAGCCAGCTGCGATCTGTCACCCCATATAAAACCATATCCTGTCTATTCACTTTCATATTTAATTCCCCTGCTTTCTGGCGATTTTCGCCATTGCTTCCAACTGATTACCTTCCATGTTGCAAATTGCATCAATAATCTTTCCTCGATACGCAATATTTCCATCGCCGGTTTCCATCCGCAACCATGCAATTTCACCGGCAACACCCATTGCTGTTACCGCTGTTACCATAGCCTGCAGATGGTTCTTTGGATTTGCTGCAAGAAATGCTGTAGCAAGACCTGATAACTGGCAACCGGTTCCGGTTATTCTTCCCATCTGGGCTCTTCCGTTGCGAATCACATATACATCTGATCCATCTGTTACAATATCGATTGCTCCCGTGACAGCAATAATAGTATGAAATTCATTTGCTACTTTCCGTATAAATTCTATGGACTGTTCCAGATTTTCCTCGTTGATTTCATCCGCACTATCTGCATCTACACCCTTTGTACGGCCTCCGCACGATGCCAATGCCTTTATCTCTGAAGTATTCCCTCGGATTGCCGTAAAAGGAATCTCATGTATCAGCTTTACAGCCGTTTCGGTACGCAGTCTGCTCGCTCCCGCTCCTACAGGATCCAGTAATGTAGCATGTCCAAGACTTACGGACTTTTTACCTGCAGCCAACATAGCGGGAATCGTCCTTTGATTCAGTGTTCCAATATTAATATTCAGTCCGGCACATAATGCTGTTATTTCTTCTACTTCATCCGTATCATCTGCCATAATGGGACTGGCACCGCAGGCAAGTATCATATTTGCAACATCATTTACCGTCACATAATTTGTAATATTATGAACCAGAGGTTTTTTCTCTCTCACTGTCTCCAGACATTCCTTCAAAAAAAATTCTCCCGACATATTGTTCTCCTAGATATTATTACATATTTTTCAGCAGATTAACCATTTCGATAGCACTTAATGCACAATCATATCCCTTATTCCCGGCTTTTGTTCCGGCTCTTTCAATCGCCTGCTCGATGTTTTCTGTTGTAACCACACCAAATAATACAGGAATGCCGCTATTTAAGCCGACGGAGGCAACGCCTTTTGAAACCTCGTTACATACATAATCGTAGTGAGATGTTGCACCGCGAATCACTGCACCCAGACAAATCACTGCATCATATTTTCCGCTATTAGCCATTTTCTGAGCTACGAGAGGAATCTCAAAGGCTCCCGGTACCCATGCTACTTCGATATCGTCCTCAGATACTTCATGTCTTTTAAGACCATCTAATGCTCCTGACACCAGCTTTGATGTAATAAACTCGTTAAAACGTGCTGCCACAATCCCTACTTTAATTCCCTGTCCTGCAAAATTTCCTTCTAAAACTTTCATCTTTTTTACCTCTCTTATTTATAATTTAGAAAATGTCCCATTTTATTCTGTTTTGTTTTTAAATAGAATAAATCCTGATTAGTTGCTTCCATCTGAATCGGGACACGTTCTATAATCTCCATTCCATAATCTGATAATTCATAAATCTTATGCGGATTATTTGTCAGTAAGCGCAATGTCTTTGCTCCTAAATCTTTCAAAATCTGGGCACCGATATAATATTCCCTCATATCTCCCGGAAATCCCAGTGCAAGGTTCGCTTCTAAAGTATCCATCCCCTGATCCTGCAAAGCATAGGCTTTCAGTTTGTTAATCAGTCCAATACCTCTTCCTTCCTGTCTCATATAAAGAAGAACACCTCTTCCTTCCTGATTAATCTGAGTCATTGCAGCCGCAAACTGCTGACCACAATCACATTTCAGTGAGCCAAAGGCATCTCCTGTAAGGCATTCTGAGTGGACACGACATAAAAGCTTCTCTCCATCACCGATTTCACCCTTGACTAATGCCACATGATGTTCTCCATTTAATTTATTCACATACCCATATGCCTTAAATTCACCGTACTTGGTAGGCATTCTGGTAACAGCCTCACACTCTATCAGTTTCTCATTCTTCTTTCTGTAATCCTGAAGAGATTTTATCGTTATAAATTTCAAATTCCATTTCTTTGCCAGCTCAATCAACTCCGGTGTCCGCATCATAGTACCATCATCACGCATGATTTCACAACACAATCCACACTCTTTCAATCCTGCCAGACGCATCAAATCTACTGTAGCCTCTGTGTGCCCGTTTCTTTCCAATACCCCATTCTTTTTTGCAAGTAGTGGAAACATATGACCCGGCCGTCTGAAATCTTCCGGCTTCGCATCATCATCCACACATTTCATGGCAGTGATACTTCTTTCCGCCGCTGAAATTCCTGTGGTAGTATCTACATGGTCGATAGAAACTGTAAAAGCCGTACAGTGATTATCTGTATTGTCATAAACCATCTGCGGAAGCTGAAGCTTTTTACAATACTCTTCACTCATCGGCATACAGATTAACCCTTTGCCATGCATAGCCATAAAATTAATATTTTGTGTAGTTGCATACTCTGCTGCACAGATAAAATCTCCTTCATTTTCCCTGTTCTCATCATCAGTGACAAGAACAATCTTTCCATTTCTTAAATCCTCTAAAACTTCTTCCACTGTATTAAATGTAAACATATAAACCTCCTAAAATCCATTCTTTCTTAAGAAATCCATGGTTATTCCGCCTGATTCTTTCTCCAGACCAAGCAAATGTTCAACATACTTTCCTACACAGTCATTTTCCAGATTTACAACAGCTCCCTCATTTTTCTCTGCGAGAATCGTTTCCGACAGTGTATGAGGAATAATCGAAACCTTAAAATAATCTCTTCCCGTTTCTGCCACAGTAAGACTGATTCCATCAATCGCAATAGAACCTTTTTCTATCACATACCGCATGATCTTCTTATCTGCCCGAATGGTATACCACACCGCATTATCATCTCGTTTTATCTCTCCAATGACACCAGTTCCATCAATATGACCGGATACAATATGTCCACCAAATCTTCCATCTGCTGCCATTGCCCGTTCCAAATTCACATGACTGCCGCTTTTTAACTGTCCCAAAGATGAACGGTTCAGTGTCTCCGGCATCACATCTGCTGAAAATATACCCTTTGAAAAAGAAATCACCGTCAGACATACTCCATTCACCGCGATGCTATCACCATCGTGAATATCTTCCATAATTTTGTCTGCCCTGATATTTAATACTGCAGATCTGAGTCCTTTCTGAACAGACTCTATCGTTCCTATCTCTTCTACAATTCCGGTAAACATTCTGTCATCCCCTCTCTATGGTAATTCTGCTTCTATCAGCAAATCTTCCCCTATCATTCGGTATTTCATATTTTCAAACACAATCGCATCTTTCGGCTCCCCCACACCTTCTCCTGATACCGGTGTCTTTGCAGTCCTTCCGCCAAAAATTTTGGGTGCCTGAAAAGCCATAATCTTATTGACAATTCCAGCTTTCAATGCAGACCAGTTTAAAGTTCCGCCACCTTCCAATAAGATACTGTCCAACTTCATCTCACCAAGTTTTGCCATTAAATCATTCAGATCTATCCGTTTCTCTTTCTCTTTTGTCAGAAGAATCTCACAACCGGCCTCCCGATACTTTCTGCATTTCTCATTATCCTGAGATATGGTGGCTATAATCGTACGGATCTCTCCAGCCGTTTTTACAATTTTGCTATCGAGTGGCGTCCGCAGCCAGCTGTCACAAACAATCCTGACAGGATTCTTCCCACCTTCCATTCGGCAATTCAACATCGGATCATCTTCAATGACTGTCTGCACCCCTACCATAATTCCCATATACTGATGTCTTAATTCATGAACATATGCCCGTGCAGATTCCCCTGTCACCCACTGGGATTTTCCAGTATGACATGCAATCTTTCCATCCAGTGTCATAGCATACTTCATAACCACATATGGCATTTTATTTTGAATGTAGTGAAAAAATACCGGATTAATCGCATCACATTCTTCTCTTAACACATCTGCTTTCACTTCTATTCCATGTTCTCTTAAAATCCTTGCACCTTTACCAGATACAAGAGGATTTGGATCCCTGGAGCCGATAACCACTCTGCTGATTTTATTCTCTATAATGGCCTCTGTGCAGGGCGGTGTTTTTCCGTAATGACAACATGGCTCAAGCGTCACATAAATAGTGGCTCCTTCTGCTGACTCTGTCAAATTCTTTATGGCATTTCTCTCTGCATGAAGTTCTCCATAACATTGATGATATCCCTGTCCAATCACCTTTCCATCCTTCACAATAACTGCTCCAACCATGGGATTGGGATTGACATATCCCCTTCCCTTAACCGCCAGTTCAAGTGCCATATGCATATATTCTTCATCCGTCATCTCGTCACCTCCTAAACAAAAAAATCCCTAAAGTTTATGAACTTCAGGGATTTATAAAATCTTTTAAACGGAATACTAAGTACATAAATGATCTTCTTTCATCCAGACTATACTGTCGGCTTTGGAATCTCACCAAATCATGCCTTTCGGCTCGTGGGCTATACCACCGGTGGGGATTTTCACCCCGCCCTGAAGAACTATTTAAATTTTCCTCATCATACCATATGTAAAAGTGATTGTCAAGGAAACTACTCATCTCCATAAATCATATTTCGGTTTTTTCCGTCCTTCTTTGCCAGATACAATGCGGCATCTGCCTTTTTATGCAGAGATAAATAATCTGTTCCATCTTTTGGACAACAGCTGACTCCGCTTGAGCAGGTAATATGTACACCTTTCACCACAAAATCCATACTCCGATGGAGGAGTTCCATTCTCTCTGTCAAACCTTCCCGATTCATCTCAGCACGCATAAGAATCGCAAATTCATCGCCACCCATACGACAAATAATATCATTTTCTCTAAAGCAACTCACGATCCTTTCTGCAACTGTCTGAATCAACTGGTCACCTGCGAGATGACCTTCCCGGTCATTAATCGTCTTAAAATTATCAACATCCATGAGAATATAATAACATTGCTCCATTGGATAATCTCTTAAATATTCCCGTACCACCTTTTCGAAATGAGAACGGTTCCATAAGCCTGTCAGGAAATCCGTCATGGACAGCTTTTCCATGGCACTCATCTGATCCTGCAACTCCTGCTTCTCTTTTTTTATCTTGTTACACATATCAGATAATACATGATCCACACACCGTAGTGCATCTTCTTTTGCAAAAGGCTTTGTCATAAAATCTGCAGCCCCTTCTTTTATGGCCTGAATAATAGTTGCATCATCGGCCTGAGAAGATACGATAACCGGAATATCTTTTGTATCCGGATTTTCTTTTAATTTCTTCAAAACCTGAAAACCATCCATCTCCGGCATATAGATATCCAATATAATGATATCAGCCTTTCCGCCTTTTTCAAGGTACTGCAATGCAACTAATCCATTTGTTGCCTCAATGATAGAAAAAGTATCCCTGAAATAATCTGTAATGATTGCCCGGTTCATCGGCTGGTCATCTATAACAAGCATCAGCTGCTCTTTATCATATTCTCTGACAAGAATCTGATCACAATCACCATCATCTCCGGCACTCGGCATATGTAATACTTCCAAAGTCTGAATTCTGTTTTCAAAATCTTCATTTGGCATTGGTTTTGCAAAGAAATATCCCTGGGCATAATTACAATCCATGCTTTTTAATAATTCCATCTGTTCCCTGGTTTCAACCCCTTCTGCTATAACATACAGATTCATCCATTTTGCCAATCCCATAATGAAATTAATAATACTTCTTGAACTATTTTTCTGTCCATAATTCTGAATAATCTTCATATCCAGTTTCAATACATCAATCGGAAGCTTTGCAAGCATATTCAAAGACGAATATCCACTTCCAAAATCATCCATCTCTATCGTGAATCCTGCATCTTTCAACTCATTCACAACTTTAACAAGCTGATCCGGATCTTCCGTATAGGCACTTTCCGTAATCTCCAGATGTAGATATTTTTGCTTTAATCCATATTTTTTCAAAAGATCCAGAAAATACTTTGGCAGATTTTCCTTATAGATATCCTTTCTGGAAACATTAACAGATACCGGAACATACTTATTCTCATATTTAATCCAGTTACTAATAATCTCGCATGTCTTCTCCCAGACAAACATATCCAGTTCTGTAATAAAGCCTGTCTTTTCAAAAATAGGTATAAACTTATTCGGCGGTATAATTCCTCTTTCCGGATGTACCCATCTGACCAAAGCCTCAGCTCCTGCCATCTTTTCATTAAAGAGATCATACTTTGGCTGAAGATAAACCTGAAACTCATGATTTTTTAAAGCAGCACCCATATTATCCATAATCTGTCGCTCAAATAACAGTTCCTCAGCTATTGCATGGTCATAGTAAAAAACATTTTTCCCATACTGGTCTTTTCCCCACTTCAAAGCACATACAGCCTTATCACACATGGCAGAAACATCTTCGTTCACATCTTCAATCTGATAGATTCCAAACCCGAGATGAACTCTTAAATCCAGCGGATAATGTTCCAAATCCTCCGCCAGACAATCACATATATTTTGAGGACAGTCCTCCTCGCTCTCACAAAATACAAAGAATCGATCAGCATATTCTCTGGCAGAAAGGAATATCTTGTCAAAAAATAAATCAATCATTTTGTCACCAATATACTTTAAAAGGTCATCTCCTTTCTGATATCCATATGAACTGTTAAACAATCTGAAATGTTCTATATCAATAGCAATAATTTCAAACTTTTTTTCAGGATATTTTCCCAAAATATCTTTTGCCCGATTGCAAAATGCAATCTTATTATAAAGTCCTGTTATCGCATCTTTCTCAAGATAATCTACTTTTTTCATAGATTCATTCATCTGTATAAGATTTTCGATTCTTCGCTTTAAAACCTGTGGGTTATAAGGCTTTGGCACATAATCCCATGAACCTAATGATAATGCCTGAAGTTCAGAATCATCCCCGAATCGCTGACTGGCTACTAATACCGGCAAATCATCTAAAAGACCCTTCTTTCGCATAATCCGCAATACCTCATATCCATCCATCACTGGCATAACGATATCAAGCAATACAAGACTTAAATCGTTTTTCTCCCGTTCCATAATATCCAAAGCTATGCGACCATTCTCAGCATATACAAGCTCATAATCATTTTCAAGAATTTCTTTTAAGACAGCCCGATTTAACTTCTGATCTTCTACTACAAGTATTCTTCTTTTTTGCATATTAGTGCAACTCCTCTCTATAGACAGCTGCCTGATGGTTATTCTATCTATTCACATATTCGAACAATCTATTAGCTATATAATATAACAAATTGGACGAATTTTCAAGACTTGTTTCCTAAAAACAAAAGGAAAACCGGAAAGATTTTTGTTTCTTTCCGGTTTTCCTTCTGTTTCTATCTATCCCATCATAATTTCAGAAATCGCATCCATAATCTTATCATGACAGCCACCACATCCTGTCGAACAATGCGTAATCTTCTGTACTTCTTCAAATGTCTGAAGCACATCATTAAAATCTGTCATCTGATGAAGTGCATTCTCCACATCTGCATAGGATACCTGCTTACAGTTGCATATAATTCCCGTCTTATCCATTCAGTTGCCTCCATTCTTAACATGCTCTTTTTCTTGCTCTATTATATATTCTGAAAAGAGTATTGTCAAGTAAACTCATAATGTGTTTTTTTTCGAACATTTAACAGGATGACTGACATTAAAATACATCCTATCCCCAATCCATTATACAATGTTATTTCTTCATGATAAATGATAATTCCACAAAGAGTTGCCACCAAAGGCTCTGCTGTCGCCATAATAGAAGCCCTCCCCGGTTCTACATATTTCAGACCTGCCGTATACAGAAAATATGGCAGAAAACTTGATACGATTCCAAGCAAGAGAATATACAAAATAATCCTTCCATTTCCCAATGTCATTTCCATAGTTTTAATCGGATTTCCGAAAACCATAGTAGCCAGAAAGGCAAATAAAAATGTATAAAAAACCACTGTCTCAGAAGAATATCTGGCAGAGGCAATTTTTCCAAAAATACTATACAAGCTATAAAAAAAACCGGACCCCAATCCAACAATGATTCCAATAACACTGATTCTCGTTCCGCTTCCAATCATTCCACTTATAAATACACAGCCTGTAAAAGCCAGAAGCAAAGATATCATTTTTTGTCCTGTTATCTTTTCTTTAAACAGCACCGCAGATAAAATCATTACAAAACCAGGTGCTGTATAGAGAAAAATGCATGCTGCAGAAAGCGACATTTCATGGATTGAATAAAAATAGCAGAGATTAAAAAAAGCAATACTTAATACGCCAGTGCCTAAAAACATCCATAAATCGCGTATATTAATTTTTAATTTTTGTCTGTCAAAAATCATAAGATACAGAAATAAAATAAGAGTCACCACAAATGCGCGACACATTACAGTCTGTAAGTCAGTAAATCCATTCCTGCTCAATTCTCTAACAAAAATCCCTAAAATTCCCCACAGAGAAGCTCCTGTCAGGATCAGTCCTGGAGCTATGTTTTGCATTTTCATTTGTATTTTCATTTTCTTTTATCCTTCATTACATTAAAATGTCTTTTCCTTCTTTTTTATTTTTTTTGAGAAAAACTGTAACCTGATTATTCATATCACAAGTGGCCAATAAAACATCTTCTATCTTGCCAGCGCCCTGGCCCTTTATCTGATTTCGCAGCCATTTTTCATCATTGCCTGTATGACGTAAATTATCTTGCATGATTCTTCCATCCAGAATTACATTTGCAACCAGATAATCCTGTTGTGGTGTTAATTGCATATCCGATGGTGTAACCGGCCGTTCGGAAGCCTTTGGAAGAAAACTGATTTTTCCATTTACTTCCAGAATAGCTGTTTCAATTTTAGATACATCAAAATATCCGTTAATCCTGCACTGCACCAAGAATTCATTCACATCTATCTTGGCTTTTTTCAAATTTTCTCTATATATTTCTCCGTGATTCATCAGTATGAGCGGTTTTCCCTCTACAACTCTGCGGACATCTATGGATTTAGACGTGATCCGGGAAAGGAAAATCGCTGTAAGTGCATAAATAATCATCGCCGTTAGGGGACGAACAAAACTATCATCTAGTGAAGTGGACATTTCCGCAGCAATAGATCCAATGGTGATACTGTTTACATAATCAAACATACTCATCTGAGAGATCTGACGATACCCCATTAATTTTGTTAATACAAAAATTGCAATCACAGAACCAACTGAAAGAGCAATAATATAAGGAATTTCTGACATAATACCTCCTGAAAGATTAGCTTTTTTCTTATTCTGCCGAAAATCCCCAGTTTTTATTCCCTCTGATCACTTTTTTCCTTCTTTCCATTTTCTCTTTGATATTGTATAATGAGACTACTGATATACAAAGGAGAATCATGATGGGAAAAAAAACGGCTGATTGAAATCTCCGCTGACGGAAACATTTCCGATGATGAATATCATGACTTAAATGTCTCTTACTATAGATTCTTTAAAATTATGGGTTGCCAACACGATTGCATCAGGAAAAATCGATAAGGATATTTTCCTCAGATAAATCAATGCCAAATGCACCGATATTATCAATCATATGTTTTTCAGAAGATGGACTGATAATTGGATACACAATTAACGGCTGATGCAGCAACCATGCAAGGGCAATCTGCGAGACAGTACATTCTTTTTTCTTTGCCAGTTCCTCTGCTTTTTGCAATTTCTCAAGATTCTCAGGGTAACCATATTCCTGTATGGTTGCCGGCAAAAGGCATTCTTCCATAGTTTTTCCAGACGATGTCTTGTATTTTCCCGACAAAAATCCTCTCGCAAGACTGGAATATGAAAAAACCGGTATATTTTGATTCATATACCATACCCTTGCTTTTTTGCCCGGTTCTCCTGAGATATGAATACTGCCTCCCCATGGATCACCCTTCATTTCAAGCATATTAAAACATGGACTCACCACGGAAAATCCATGTAATCCATGTGTTTTTGCATATTCATTGGCCTCTTTTACTCTCTCAAAGCTCCAGTTAGAGCCACCAAATTTTTTGATTTTTCCCTGTTCCTGCAATTCATTTAATATTTCCACGATAGGTCCCACAGGTTTCGTTTTATCATCCCGATGTAAAATATATAAATCCAGATAATCTGTATGCATTCTTTTAAGGGATTCTTCCACCTGAGCCTTTATCAGTTCCGGTGTCATTTCATCCTGTGAACCATGCATACCCGGATTACATCCCTTATCCAATATAATAATCTTCTCTCGCAAATCGCGCAGTTCCATCCATATTCCCAGATTTTTCTCTGCATTTCCATAGGCGTTTGCACTATCAAAAACTGTAAATCCATTTTCCCATGCCATATCCAGACATTCTCTTGCCAGCCCGGAATCATCTCCCATAATCTTTTCGTTTCCTGTACCATATACTAATACAGAAGCTCTTTTTTCTATCCCATCAATTGGTCTATATTTCATTTTACACATATCAAATTACTCCATACATTGCTTTTGTAGAATCTATATTTAAGGGCCTGCCGCAGCAATGCGACAGGCTGGTTCTTTTTTTATGGTAGTGTAGCATAAAGCCTGAAATAATGCAAGTTAGCAAGTCAAATTATCATCAAATGTTATTGTAATTGCAAAGCGTTTTGTATATAATATTCATATCATTCATGTAAATTAAGGAGGAAAAAAATGAACCCTGAACAATTAAGAGAAGAAGCTTCTAAACTTAAAGAAACGCTTATATCAGACAGACGTTATTTGCATACACATCCTGAAACAGGATTTCACTTAAAAGATACTGTTTCCTATGTAAAGAATAGATTAGTAGAAATGGGGTACGAACCAATTGAATGTGGAAAAGCCGGTCTCGTTGTGCTGGCCGGAGGCAAAAAGGATGGCAAGGTGTTTCTCATACGTGGAGATATGGATGCATTGCCCATCCGTGAAGAAGCGGATGTTGATTTTGCTTCCCAAAATGGTTGCATGCATGCCTGTGGACATGATATGCATACGACAATGATGTTAGGTGCAGCCCGTCTTTTAAAGGAACACGAAGACGAAATCGAAGGAACAATTAAACTGATGTTCCAGCCTGCAGAAGAAATATTTGAAGGTTCTCATGACATGATTGAAGCAGGCTTATTAAAGAATCCTGATGTAGACGCAGCTTTGATGATTCATGTCATGGCAGGAATGCCGTTCCCTGCAGGTACTGTCGTCGTATCGGCACCAGGAGTTAGTGCTCCCGCAGCCGATTACTTTGAAATCCGTGTTCAGGGAAAGGGATGTCATGGCTCTATGCCAAATACAGGAGTGGATCCTCTCAATGTAGCCGCCCATATTCTGATTGCTTTGCAGGAAATCCACGCAAGAGAGCTTTCTATGAACGATAAGGCAGTTTTAACTATTGGTACTATGCAGGCAGGAACTGCTGCAAACGTAATTCCTGATACTGTTGTGATGGGTGGAAGTATCCGTACATTTGACGAAGATATCCGTTCCTTCATAAAAAACCGTATGACTGACATTGCAGACGGAATTGCCAAAACCTTCCGTGCAGAAGCAACAGTTACCTTCGGAAGCGGCTGCCCAACTTTAGTAAATGATAAAGATTTATCCATCTGTGCAGGACATTATGTAAAAGAATTATTAGGCAAAGATCGTGCTTTCTCCGTTGCTGAATTAAATGCTTCCAGTCAAAGTCAAGGTTCATCCAAATCAGCTGGTTCCGAAGATTTTGCATATGTAAGCCATGAAGTACCATCCATTATGCTGGCACTGGCTGCAGGACAGCCTGAAAAAGGTTACAAATATCCTCAGCATCACCCTATGGTAAAATTTGACGAAGAAGTACTTGCCGATGGAAGTGCCGTATATGCTTATTCTGCAATGCGCTGGTTAGAGGAGCACAAATAATATGAATTATGTGATGTTTATTTTAGAAATTCTTGGAACAATTGCATTCTCTGTGTCTGGAGCAATAGAAGCGATGAAAAAAGAAATGGATATGCTTGGTGTCCTTGTCCTTGGTCTTGTAACTGCAGTGGGAGGCGGTATTTTCCGTGATATAATAATAGGGAAGCTTCCTCCCTCTGCATTTCAGGATCCCCTGAACCCATTCATTGCACTCTGCACTGCATTTATAACATTTGTAGTCGGTTTCATTGTGTCAAGGCGAAAAAAGGGGATACACAAAGCCATTTGGAATCAGATATTACTGGTATCTGATGCCATTGGCTTAGGTGTTTTTACTGTTCTTGGAATCCGCCATGTACAGGAACTAACAGTATACGAAAATACTGCTATGCTTCTTTTTGTAGGAGTAGTCACAGGAGTTGGCGGTGGAATCATACGAGATATATTTGCCGGAAATATACCATATATTTTTCGCAAACACGTTTACGCAACTGCGTCAATAGCGGGTGCTATTTCATACCTTTATCTTGAAACAATAATATCTTTAGAACTGGCTGCCATCGTAAGTGTAGTTATCGTATTAGTACTTCGTTTACTGGCTGCAAAATTTGAATGGAATTTGCCAAAGGTACGTTTATGATGGATTTTCCTTTTTGAAAGATATGGTTTTACCATACTCCTCAAGCATCGCCTCCTGATAAGCCGCTCGCCCTATCTCAAGCATCACCTGCTTCACTTCCAGCAGCCCGGAATCCGTTACCCGGTTCAATTTCTTTCTGCTTGTTTCGGAAATAACCTTATCTGCCAGATGCTTCCGGTACATTTCACCACTGTAGTTCCAATATTGAACTCTGTCAGGGTATCTTTGCCGTAATCTCTGTGCAATCAGCAGTCCCTCCGGGTCAAAGTCCCCCGCATACTTCAAAGTCTGAAAACCTATGATTTTTTCCAGCAGAACCCAGACTGCCATCCGCAGCTGTCCATTTCCGCACAGAAAA
>JAXFDY010000156.1:0-7465 GCA_034172985.1 Lachnospiraceae bacterium | reverse complement strand
TGGAGATAAGATTTTCAGCGGCTTAGTAGATGGACGTATATCTAAGCAGATTAAGGAAATCAGCCTTTTTGAGCAGACATATGTAAAGGCTGAAGACGGAAAGCAGACAGTTAAGGCATATCTTGCATCTGTTGAACCTTCGCTTGATGTCGTTAATATGGTTCGTTATGAAGTTGGAGAAGGAATCGAAAAGAAACAGGAAGACTTTGCTGAGGAAGTTGCAAAGCAGATGGCAGGCAACTAAGAAATATTTCTTAGAACAGATAAAGCCGGAAAATAAAGCATTTTCAAGCCTTGCAAGCGATTCTATGAGAAAATTCAAAGTATCGTAACCTATCATAAAGTATCGCAAAACATCGTGATAAGTTGGGTAAAATGTTTTACCCAACTTCTTAATGAAAAGTTTGCTTGTTACTTAAAAACGGATTGAAAATGAAATATTTGAATGAAATGATAAGGCATCATTGCTTATAGAAATATAGGTGATGATGTCTTTTTTGTCGTATGCGATGAATAACTCACCGGATTCCACTCTTCAAATATCTGTGAGATAATAATCTCCACAGGTGCAAAACTTGGTCAAAAGTGACCTGGTTTTCAATGAGCGGTTAACCGAATTTTCGGTTGACATATACAAGAAGAGGATAATACAAAAAACAGCTAAAAATGTTGATAAAATCGTACGAATTGTATATAATAAAAGTACAAGGAAAGGAAGTGATTTTATGTCAATTACAGCAACAGAATTAAAAAATAATTTAGGTAAGTATCTGCTTTTATCGGCGACAGAAGACATATTTATTACTAAGAATGGAAAAGTTGTAGCTAAACTAGTTAATCCACATCAAAATAGAGTTGAAACAGCAAAATCATTATTTGGAATTTTACCAAAGGATGCAGATATAGATGCGACAAGAGCAGAAAGGTTGAATGCAAAATAAATGAAAATATTAATTGATACGAATATTATTATTGATGCATTAACATCAAGAGAACCTTGGAATGAGAGCGCAGAAAAGATATTTATCATGGCTGCGAACAACATAGTAGATATGTATATAACAGCCAGCTCGGCAACGGACATTTATTATTTGGTAAGAAAACATCTGCATAATGCTGAAACGGCAAGGCAGGTTATGGGCAAATTGTATTCATTGGTTGGAATTTTAGAGGTAAAGGAAGACGATTGTGTAGATGCATTAGTATCGCCAATAACAGATTATGAGGATGCAGTTGTTGAACAGGTAGCAAGAAGGTCTGGTGTTGAATGTATTGTGACACGTAATCAAAAAGATTATGAGCCGGGACTTACAAAAGTATTTTTGCCAGATGATTTTATTCAGTTCATGGAACAGACTGAATAGAGGTTGACCAATTCAAAATGTTCCTGACCAATCAAAAAAGTTGATGGTGTTTTACGCAGATGGTATATCTATTGCGTTCATGCGTTGGAGTGAAAATAGAGAGTGTCGAAGTATGTATATATTATTCATTCGCATACCGCTTTCTGTAGAGGGGAATTTGTATTTTTTGAAATTGATAGTAAAAATGGTTGAAAGTATTTAAAATAAAGGGTTTTACCGAACTTAATCGAAAAAAGGTCAAAGAAGTATTCTGTAAAAGTCTTGGATATGGGAGAACCTATCGTATTTGATGATTTAGATACTTATAATAAGGCGTTAGATTGATACCATGCAGAAAAAGAGTGTAAAAAGGTTGTCAAAGCTATTAGTTGCGTATACTATATTTAAGAAAGGACTGATTTTATGGCTGTTGCAGTAAAAAGAGATTATCAGAGAGCTTTGGAAGAACAGAAGAGAGAAGTTCGTAATCTGGTGCTTGCAGGATTAGAACAGATAAAAGAAGGAAAGACAAAAGATTTTAATTCTGTATGTGACAGACTGGAGAAAAAGTATAGGAATGAAGCAATATAGAATTGAATATTTGAGCTTATAGAACCCTTGATTTCGTAATGAAATCAAGGGTTTTCTGCGTATCTGAGGCATAATTGGGAGTAGTGTAACTGTGATTGATTTTGCATAAATTTTGTAGAATGGAGGAAAACAAAGATGTTACTTGAATTTAGAACCAAAAACTATAAGTCATTTGTGGAAGAGGCTGTATTTTTGATGAAGAAAAAATATTGAAAATGCAGAGATATTTTTGTGATTCAGCAGATGTTGGTAAGTTGTATATTAATTATCCTATGCTTGAATCTTATCAGCACTTGGAGCAAATTCCAGATAATGAGTATGAAAATAGACAGATATCAGTAACTTTGCAACCGGGAGTGCAGTATAAGAATAAGGTAAAAGATACGGTAGTGGCTAAAAGTGTTGATTTCAAATACAAATGATTTGATAACAGCTATTGAAAGTAAGCTGAATAATGTTGTTGAGCAAAAGTACATAAGTACAGCAAAGTATCAGTTTGAGGACTTGTTATCTAAGTTTGATTATATGGATAAAGGATATTCATATTGGAGTTATATGAGAGAAATGTTTAAGCAGATTGTTATCCACAACATTTGTAAGGCTAATAAAATACAAAATGGCTTATATCAAATATCTGGTAATGAATATAAACAATGTTTTCAACAGTTAGATTTGGACAAGATTTTACAAATACAAAATGAAGTAAGCAGAGATGCTCAAAATGGTTACATATGGGTATTGAATACTTGTGTTTTTTTGATTGCTGATTATAATTTTTCATTTGTGCTAGCTGATAAGTAAGAGGATTAAGGATTGTGATTGATTTTAGTAAGGCAGAAGCTGATTCTGTATCATAAATTATTGTAAAATATCGTGATAATTTGTGTAAAATGTTTTACCGAACTCATTACCGGGCACTGTTATGTTTGCTTTTAAGCATATCTACTAATTGTGAAACTAATTCGATTTCGTTATCGTTTAGACCAGTAACGTCAATGTTTCTGGTATCTGTTATACCTAACAAATAATCAGTGGATACATGATAGATTCGGGCCAATTTTACTAATACATCATAAGAAGGATAACGAGTACCAGATTCATAAGAGGATACAGCACTGATGGCTAATCCTATTCTATCAGCAACTTGTTTTTGTGTTAAATGTTTTTCAATTCTAAGGGCTTTTAGTTTTTCACCTATGTTCACCCACTGTGTCACCTACTTTCACAAATAGTGTACTAAATATTATTTCTGTTATGGTGTAATATATTTCACATTTCCGAAAAACAATATTGAAATCTTACAAAGTGAGTGGTAGAACTTAAGAGTATATTAGATGTACGGTTATGCTTGGTGAGATAAGAAAACAGATCGATAGCAATCAGGAGCTTTTGGAGAGTATTGCTACTATCATAGAGGGAATAGAGTTGTATAGAATGATAAATGATAAACAGGAATCAATAGATAAGGATGTAAGAAATGTAACAATGATAGTAAATACAATACTGTTGATATGCCATATTATGTTTTGTTTTTTCTTTGGTAAAAACAATGTTAATATTATGTATCAGTATAATTTTATTAGTATCATTGTGTATCTTTTGGGATTTTGGGTTTTGCGTGATAAACTGGGCGTGGTTTATGTTTCCATGGTTTATGTTGAATTATTGATTTTTATGATTTTAGCAGTCATATGCCTGGGATGGGAATATGGTTTCCAACAGTATTGCATAGGATTTATCACGACAGCATTATTTACTGATTTTTATACGAGCCATAATCATAAGCTCAAGAAAAGAACGATTATGGTTATGGCTATGTATGTAATTATGTATATCGTTATGAGAATATGGACATATGAAATCGAGCCGTTAAATGTAATTGATAACAAAGTAATAGAGCATGCATTGTTTATTGCAAATACATTGATATCATTTGGATTTCTTGTTGTATATTCATGTTTTTATAGCAATACAGTATTTAAACTGGAAAAAATGCTTACAGATGTTGCCAGTATCGATGCGCTTACGGGACTTTTTAATCGCAGGAAAATGCAGGAATTGATGAGAACAGCCTTTGATGAAAGATTAAAAGATCCGTGCAAAATGTGCGTGGCAATGATTGATGTGGATGATTTCAAACAAATTAATGACAGATACGGCCATGATGTAGGAGACAAAGCATTAAAAGCACTTGCAGACATTTTGATTGGAATAAATCGTGAGAAGAAAAACTTCCATGTAAGCAGATGGGGCGGAGAAGAGTTTTTAGTTTTGTACAGACATTATGATAAGGATGAAGAGGGAATCATGGCTGAATTTAATGAGCTTAGAAAGAAGGTAGAAAATAATCTGATTGTGTGCGGAAACAATCAGGTTAGATGTACCATCACAATAGGTGTGGCATTTTGTGACAAAAACAGCAGCATGACTGATATGATAAAAGAAGCTGACGGAAAGCTTTATAAGGGGAAAGAAAATGGAAAGAATGTAGTAGTTTAGACCAATAGTTACACTTGACAATTCATAACTACAGTGATAATATAATTTTAAGTTAGATATGACTAACAGAGTAAGATGTACATAATTAAATTTATTTACCTATGGTGTATCACTGGTGGTAAGCTGGCTGGTAGCAGGTAAAAAAAGACATGTAAGAACATAGTATTAAAAATGAAAGGGGACAGATATGAGTGTAGTTATTGTCGGAGGAAATGAATGTATGGTAAGGAGATATAAGGAATTATGCAGGGAATATCGTTGCAAGGCAAAGGTTTATACTAAAATGAGCCGGGGTTTGGAGAATATGGGATATCCGGATCTTTTGATCTTGTTTACCAATACAATTTCCCATAAGATGGTACATTGTGCTTTAAGTGAAACAAAAGGGCAGAATGTTTGTATTGCACGTTCACATACAAGTTCTATGAGTGCATTAAAAAATATTTTAGAGACACATGTTGCCGGAAATTAATTTATCTTTATAGAACAGAAACAGTTTTATTTTATAAAAGGATGCCCATATTATGTGGCATCCTTTTTTGCGTAGATAAGGGCAGAACATAAAAGACGGAAAAAGAAGGTTAATAAAATAAGAACCATAGAAGGTTGAACAATCTCACAAATATGATTTTGTTGGTGATGGTTATGATTGATGAATATTGTGTTACCGCTATTACAACAGATATTTATGTCATAATTTTTATAATATGTTTTCTATTTATATTTTGGCTGGCTCCGGTTGACACGAAATCAAAACCGATATCGTTAGAGGAGAAAAAATATACAAGAAGAAAATAAATATCATACTTGTGATGCATATCTGTCTGATGACTGCTATGGCAAGATTCTGAGAGCATGTATAGTGATGAACTCATTGAAGTAATACATTTATTTGATGAATCGGAGAGAATAACCTTAGCTAAAATTCTTCGCTATATCCATGAAATGGGAAGCTAAAAAGCAAAGCCAGAGGTATTGCTAAAATCGTACGAATTATATATAATTATAATAGGTGTTTGCGATAAGAAAGTACTGAAAAAAAGGAGGAAGATATTATGAGCGAAATAAAAGAGATATTACCATTTGCAATTCCATTGGTTATTCTGGAATTGGCATTGCTGGCTTATACGATTCATCATATTCTGACGCATGACACATACAAGCGTGGCAGTCGGGTACTATGGATGGTGATTGTCATTGTGGGCATGGAATTTATCGGACCGATTCTTTATTTCCTGTTGGGAAAGGAGGACAACTGATATGGATATGCTGACTCTTTCCCATGTGGCCAAGAGTTTTGGAGAAAAAGAGGTACTTAAAGATGTGAGTTTTTCTGTGCCGGAGAATACAGTTTTTGGTTTTGTAGGACAAAATGGTGCTGGAAAAACCACTTCCATGAAACTGATACTTGGACTTTTATCCTGTGACCAAGGTGAAATAACGGTCAATCATATGCCTGTCCGATATGGTGATACAAAGACAAATCGATTTATTGGATATTTGCCGGATGTGCCGGAGTTTTACTCTTATATGACACCTATAGAATATTTGACCTTTTGTGGTGAGATATCCGGTATGCCATCAGCGGAAATCAAAGGGAGAAGGGAAGAATTGCTGAAGCTGGTGGGATTAGCCGATGAAAAGAGACGTGTCAGAGGATTTTCACGTGGGATGAAGCAGCGTCTGGGCATAGCACAGGCACTCTTAAACCGTCCTAAACTTCTGATTTGTGATGAGCCGACCTCAGCACTTGATCCGGCAGGAAGAAAAGAGATTTTAGATATACTTGTAGCGGCAAAAGAGCAGACCACTATTTTATTTTCCACCCATATTCTTTCCGATGTGGAGCATATCTGTGACAGACTTGCATTTTTGCATGATGGAAAGATAGCTTTGCAGGGTACTTTGGAGGAAGTTCGGAAAGTACGCAGGGATGCTGCGGTGGAACTGGAAATGGAGCATTCACAGGATGTTTCGGTTCTGATGTCTGCATTTCCAGCTTTGAAAGCCCTGGGTGAAAATCGGATTTTGCTGGAAGAGACGGACCAATTATATGACATTCTCAGACTGATTGCTGATAGGAAACTTTCGATTCTGCGTATGGAACAGCGGGAACCGACGCTGGAAGATTTATTTATGGAGGTGATTGGTAAATGACAGCTTTTCTGAAAAAAGAATGGATGGAAATGGTCCGCACCGGTCGAGCTACCATACTCCTGCTTGTTTTTTGTCTGTTTGGAATTATGAATCCTGCCATTGCTAAGCTTACACCATGGATGATGACAGTGATGTCAGATGCATTGGAAGAATCGGGATTTATCTTGACGACAGTCACAGTAGATGCCATGACTTCATGGACACAGTTTTATAAAAATATTCCTATGGCACTTCTTATTTTTATTTTGTTAATCAGTCAGAATTTTACAGCAGAATATCAGAAAGGAACGTTGATTCCGGTGATAACAAAAGGATTGTCACGCCGCAAAATTGTGGCTGCGAAAACCATAATGATGATAGGAAGCTGGACCGTTGGATATTTTCTATGCTATGGAATCACGCTTGGATACAATGCGTATTTTTGGGATAACAGCATCGCTTCCTATCATATATTTGGCGCAGTTTGTTACTGGCTGTTTGGGGTATGGGTAATTGCTCTCATGATATTCTTTTCTACGTTCTCCTCAAGCAGCACTCAGGTGCTTTTGGGAACAGGTATCATTACAGTAGGAATCTATATGTTGAAAATGTTTCCTAAGCTTAGCACATTTCTTCCTTCTAAATTAATGGATGGAATGTCACTTTTGCAAGGAATAGAAAAACCGCAGGATTATTTTATCAGTATCCTCGTTTCCTGTGTTATATGTGTGCTCTTTATTCTGATGTCATTGATTTGCTTTGACCGCAGAAAATTATAGTGCAGAAGAGCTAGTACACCGATTTCTAAATAACTACACCAAATAACTTGACTATTTTCCCGATTGCACATAACAAAAAACCTCGACGTAGCCCGCTACGGCTACGTTTTTTGCCAT
>JAXFDY010000134.1:0-2342 GCA_034172985.1 Lachnospiraceae bacterium | reverse complement strand
AAATATTTTCCTATAAGTTTACTTATATTTTCTTGGTTTTCAGAATATGACTGCTCGCTGAGTTCTTTCTTTAGATTATTAATTTCTTGGGTAATAGAATCTCTCTTATTCTCAAGCTCTTTGATTTTATCTGTAATATTACAATTTTCCATTTTTTATGTTCTCAATTATATCTTTGTAATTATTATATGTATTGATAATAATATCTGCACCAATAGGATTTTCTCTTTTAGAATCTCTTTCAATGCACTCTTCTAAAGATATATCAACAAAATCTTTAAATTCAAGAGTATATTGTTCAGATTCTGTTACCATATAATTAAAATCATCTATTATTCTCTTAACGAAATCATAATATTTTGGATTAAGATTCATATTATCAATTACAATGTCGTATCCATAACACATGGCGTAATTAATAAAATGCAATTCTGTAGAAGATACAATAACTTCTCTTTTAGGAACCCAATATTTTCCAATCATTCTACGAAAATCATCATTATTCCAGCGAACTCTATGTTCTGGATCTTCTTCAGCCCACTTCTTAGCCCAGGTAGATTTACCTGAACCTTGAATTCCGCGTGTTAAAATTATTTTAGGCATAATTTTATATTTTTAAGTTATTAGCATACTTAAACAAACCAAGCAATCTCATTAAATGCTGAAATTCATGAACATACTCAAGTTTTATCCCATTAATTTCACATTTAAAACAATTTCCGTGTATGATTTTTACTGCTACTTTAACATCTTTATTATATAGCAATGTGAAATCCTTATATATCTGAAGTTCTTTAAAACCATTTTCGAGAAAAAATGTTTTTGATAAAAACAATACTGAAATATCTTTATCTGATAGAACATCATAAACTTGACCGTCAATACTTATATACATTTCTTCACCATTTGCATGGATTTCTTTGACAACTCCGGCTGCTTCTGGAAAATCATAATCAGCAATATTGACATAATCACCTAACATCAGTTCTTTTCCGTTTAACATATTATTCCTCCATTGCTTTTCTGAACTTATCAACAAAACCATAAACGCTTTGTGGATGAACACCGCCTTCGATATTTTCTTTCAACCATTCACAAGCCTCTTCTAAAAGTTTTTTCCTTGCCCATTCAATGGCATCAGAGTATGTTGGAGTGCTTCTCCCATTTTCAAGATACCAACTTACAAATGCAGTTTCACGGTTATACTCTGCTTCTGACATATCATCGCACTTCTTCAATCTCACTTCCTCATCAATGGCTTGCTGCTCTTTTGCACCTGCAACATAGGCTTCCTCGTAAATTCTGGCAAGGGCTTCATTATATACAGCGCTTAGAGATATACCAGCCTTCTTAGAGGCATACTCTTTTGCTCTTTCTTCTATTGTTTTCATAATTATTCGTATTTATATTTCCAATCCTTGAAAACAAGATTCTTTCTGTTGGTAGGCTTATCTTTAAGCCCGCACATAGATTTTGCAAACGGCTTCGGCGCAGGGACATAGTATTTGCAATCAACGCATCTCGCCGCCCTTGTGTATTCTATTGTTGCCATAACTATTCCTCCTTATTCAAATACTTTTCACATACAAACATTGCAACATAGCATCCGAGGAAGTTAGTTGTTGCCTGAACACATATTGCTATCCACAAATCAACCTCAGCTATGAACTTGATTACTACTGCCGAGAATGTATAGCATATACAATTTGCAAGAGATGCTATTAACTTACTTGACTTAATCACAAGGATAGACCTCGCTATGTGTAGAAACACATTAATAAATGAGATTATAAAATATGTGAGTATCATTACTTTTCCTCCTTCTTTTCGCAAAACCATTTGCCGTATAGTTCACATTTATTCCTGATGTTCCTGCTTTTTCAGTCCTCTTACTCGGATGACTCCGCATAGTATATAAAATAATTTTATGCCCTTTATCTGAGAACTTCCTGAGAACTATTTCGGCTCCAATATTCTTTTCCCATTAGGACAATCATGTGTTACGCATGTTCCATCAAAATCTACTGCAATTATCATTTTTTTTAAATTAGCCACAAAAAGTATGAGTATTTTCAGTTATTTGGAATCTTTTATACGAGAAATCATTTTTATTTTTTGATGTTTTCAAAAACCACCAAAAGATATGTTTAGGTCCCGATATTGCGATACGAGGAAGATTATATTTTGCCCATATAACAAGTTCAATACGTTCAAGAAACCATTTGTTGAACCAACTACCAAATATCAATACGTAAAAGTTAATGTAGTCATTTTTGCAGTGGCTACAATATCCTAACTTTCCAACCGTAAAATCTTTCACAAACAAGTATTCTTTGATTTTT
>JAXFDY010000170.1:0-11715 GCA_034172985.1 Lachnospiraceae bacterium | reverse complement strand
ATCTTATTTAATTTTTCCTCGTTTTGCACCTTTTCCTGCTTTTCTCTTAAAGACTGGTTAAAATTTTCCAAAAATAGATCAATATAATTCATCTGCATCTCTTTATCCAGAAATCCAAGATTTTCTCCCATTTCTAAAAGCCTGTCCAAATCTCTTTCACATCCTATGACTGTTCCCAACGGTTTTATGACTTTTTCTTTCCATATTTCATAAAATAAAACACCTGCATGTTTATCTAACTCCACCGCAAAATCATAAAATATTTTTTTATATGGCTCTTTTAACCGTAGGGATATGATGTGAAATACTTCACTCATGGAAGAAAGATTGTAATTAATCTCTCCCCTGAGCATCAATATGATTCTCTTTATATAAAGCAGTTCTTCATACCGTTTTCTAATATTTCCTGCCCGAAAAAATCCATATCCGGCCACTCCCAGAAAAATCATAATTGCACCTGCTACTTTTAACATCGTCTGACTCTCTCCACTAACTGATTCTCCCTGTCATACACCAGAATATCTTCTTTTTGAAGTACAAAGCAGTATGAAAATACCTGATTGCAAAATAATTCGCGAAAAACCGGTTTTTTTTGAATATCGGAAAGGGCATCCCCATGAATCGTTGCTATCACTCTTATTCCGCTGTTAATCACACTCAATACCGCTTCCACGTCCTCTTTTCTGCCTAATTCGTCCACACCGATTACTGTGGGAGACATGGATCTCAAAAGCAGCATCATTCCCTCAGCTTTCGGACAGTTATCCAATACATCGACTCTTTCCCCTAGGTCATTTTCCGGTCTTCCATGATAACATGCTGCAATTTCGCTTCTCTCATCTACAATACCAACACTTTCCATTGGCCTTTCTGCAATCTGACGCAATAAATCCCGAAGCAGTGTAGTCTTCCCCACTCTGGGTGGTGAAATCATCAGAATACTTTTTTCTGCATATTTCATAAGTGCATCTGCACAACCTTTTATCTGACGACTGATTCGAATGTTAAATGATGATATATTTTTTATTGTCTTTATTTTTCCCCCTTCAAGAACTGCCTCTCCCACGATTCCCACACGATGACCGCCTTTTAATGTAAGAAATCCATTTCGCAGTTCATTCTCATAAGCATACATGGAATAACCAGATATGTATTCGGTTATTTCCCTCATATCTTCCTGGGAAATAATACTCTCTGTCTTTTTAAAATGCACCTGAATGTCTTCTTTTCCTGTAATAATATGAACATGTTTTCCAATTCTGATTCTGATTTCCTGTATTCCTGATAATTGTTCCATTTCTTCCATTTCTTTTCTAAGCCGGGCCGGCATGATTCGTATGATTTCTTTTTCTCC
Organism: Lachnospiraceae bacterium; assembly: GCA_034172985.1. Taxonomy (GTDB): domain Bacteria; phylum Bacillota; class Clostridia; order Lachnospirales; family Lachnospiraceae; genus CAG-303. Next base: position 10,361 of record JAXFDY010000170.1, on the reverse strand, counting down.
TGTACTCATTTCATCTCCACCTCCGGTTTCTTGTCCTACTGCCATATATATGCAACAGCAAAAAAAATAGTACCACATGTACAAAAAGTACATATGGTACTATCATCATATTATTTTTATTAATTTACCGAAATATATCCGATTTCGTCAAAATCGCCCTTCAGCTCTTTTAATTTCTTACCATTTACCTGATAAACAGCATCATCTGAATATGCATAAACATTATCTGTGATAACATCATAAGAAATATCTTCCACATCTAATACTTCTGACTTCTTATTTTTGATATAATACCAGTCTTCATAATCTGAATCTAATACATATAAAACATCATCAATCACAACACCGGCACTGCTAAGCTCAATATCATCATTTACTAATTTTGCTTTTCCTGTACCTTTAATGCGATATAATTCGTCATCATCGTTATAGAAATATGTTGTCTTACAATCATCAGATGTCCATGCATTTCTCACATCTTCTGCAAGTTCTTTTGATTTTGCGTTTTTCTTAATCTTTGTATAGCATAAATCTCCGTCCTCCAGATAAATCAATGCTGTAGCATCCTCATTGACGTTACAAATCATACCAAGATTCTTCAAAATCTTTTCTGCTTCATAATTTCCTGCAAGATTGTAAATCGTGCATTCTCCATCATCATTATAGCGATAAGCAACAGCTTTTTTAAATGAATCAGCAGGATAGAAACCATTTACGTAACTTTCATCAGACATCTTCTGAATAATGCCATCTAACTCATCACTACAAATCTTTTTCTTTTCTTTTCCCTTTACAGATATATAAGTCTTTCCATCATCTGTAAATAACAGCTCTGTTCCATCATTATTAAGACCAAGAATAGATGCTGAAGATGGACCTATCTTATCCTTTTCACCTTTTTTGTTTACGCAGACAAGTTTTCCTTCATCATCTCTTCCGTACATATACTTACCATTCTCGGAAATATAATAAATAGATACATCTTTTACCTTGGTTTCTTTGCCCGGTTTATTTCCAATATAGGCATTATCCTCATATGTATTGTAAGCATAATATTTTCCATCACCTGAAATCGCAGCAGACAGAACGTCTTCATCCTCAATCTCGGTTAACTTAGAACCATTATACATTGATAAAGCACTGTCTTCATCAATCAGAAGTGCTGTCTTTGCATGATTTGCTACCACTACTTCTTCACATTTGTCAGCAACTTCCACAAGTTTGCTTCCTTTGACATAATATACAGTATATGTAGACTCATCTTCCGGACAACTCATAAGATAAAATGCACTCTTATCCATATTTGTTATGACATCTGCTTCTCCATCCACTGTTCCTATCAGCTTCTGATTGAGATATACAGCAGTTTCTTCCTTTTCCGAATCATATACTGTAATAAGATTATCAGGTTTGCCTGCAAATACTGCAGCAAGTAATTTTACTACAAGAATTACAACTACTATGGCAGCCACAATTCCAATAATACCCTTTACATTTTTATTAGTAGCTTTTTTCTCCTCTGCTGGTGTCTGAGCCTTCTCTTCGCCCTGACTTACAGTATTACTCTCTGGTGCAGCTGATTCTTCTATTTTTACACCACAATTCTGGCAAAAAACCGCACCATCTTCCAATTTTGCTCCGCAATTTGGACAAAACATATCTTTTTTCCTCCTCATTTTATGTTTCTATGTGAATTAGTGACCTAATTCCGATATTTAAGCATGGTCTTTCCCGACCATTATCCCACCTTACTTCCGCATTTTCCGCAGAAATTTGTTCCCGGATTCAAAGGGGAACCACAGTTTGGACAGAATGCAGGTGAAGGCTTTGCATCCTGAGCCGGTGTATCTGCAACTACAGGAACTTCCAGTTCTGTGCCACACATCGGACAATGCAGTGCCGCATTTTCAACCTCTGCTCCACAGTTTGGGCAAAGTTTTAATCCCTTAAGCACCCTGAGCTGTACCTTATCATTTTCAATCGCTTCCCGAATCGCATCAATCTGTGAAAACTCTTCTCCATATCTGCTTCTTGCCTCTTCTGCATAAACAGAGCAATAATTTTCACCAATCGTCTGATAAATTCTTACAAGTCTTGATTCATTTTCCTTAATCTGTGAATTCAAACTTAAGGTTCCACTCAGATCTTTGGTTTTTTTTGTTACTTCTTTTCCAACATTTTGAATACTTCCACCTAATTTATTAAAAAAATCCATGGTCTTCCTCCTAAAATTTTTATAATACATGGCTATTTTATATCCTATGTCGATTCATGTCAAGAGCAAAGTCTCTTGCGTTTTCCCCCATTCTGTTATATGATTGTTCCGATTTATATTTTACGAAAGGACAATTTCTAATATGACTTTTTTACTTCTTTTCAAGCAAATGATTAAATTTTTTCTTATAATGTCCCTTGGTTTTCTTATGTTCAAAATCGGCTTTATGGACCGTGAATTTAACAAAAAGCTTTCTAAGATTTTACTGAATATTACACTTCCTGCGTTAATTTTAAACTCTGTCTTATCACAGACTTCACGCCCGGATGGAAAAAGCATTCTCTATGTTTTTCTTATTGCAACACTTATGTACCTTCTTCTTCCAATCCTGGGTATAGCTGTCTCTCACTTTTTCCCTGTACCACAGCAAAAAAAATCCATTTATGCCTTTATGACAGCTTACGGTAATATTGGCTTTATGGGATTTCCTATTATAGGTGTCTTATACGGAACCACAGCTATTTTATATACTGCTATTTTTAATATTTTATTTAATCTATCTGCTTACACCATTGGTACATTGATTATGACCGGAAATTCAAAAGATAATGCCAAAATGAATGTATCTCATCTGATGAATCCCGGATTTTTAATCAGTTTGTTTTCCATTCTTGTTTATTTTATCAATCCATCTGTACCAGAAGTACTGGCAGATACAATCAGTACGATTGGAAACGTTACAACGCCTCTTTCTATGATTCTGATTGGCTCAACTCTGGCTACAAATAACATAAGGGAAATCTTTCAGGATAAATTTGTCTATGTCTTTGCATGTTTCAGACAAATACTGCTTCCTTTGATTTCCCTTGCTTTCATTCACTTATTTATACATGATAATCTCATTCTGAATGTTACTTTTATTTTAATGTTAATGCCTGCTGCAAATTCTGCAGTTATGTTTGCTACAGAATACCATGCAGATGAACGTCTTGCATCCAAAGGCGTATTTATTACTACATTGTTGTCTATCATTACCATTCCTCTGGGGGTATTTCTCTTCGTGTAGGATTGGCTGCAGATAGTAACCTAGCAACAGATATTGCAGGCAAGATTCAACAGACATAAATCCAGACAGAAATTGGCACCGCTTTCATATGGCGTACCATACTGTCTGCTTCTTGTCTCGTACCATCCGTTTCCGTTTTGGATTCTGTTGAGCAACACCTGATAATTATAGTTATTTGGATTCATGGAAACTGCATGCTTGGCATCTTCCATAGCTTCCATCTGATTTCCCAGTCCCAGATGTGCCTGAGCACTATAAAAATACCAATCGGCATTTCGGTTACTCATTCCATCCAATACATTTCGTGCCTCCCGGTAATACCCGCTCTGCAAATAGCTGATTGCCGCACGAAGATAGGAATCTCCTTCCTGCTGATACGTATTCTGCTCTCTGCCGTAAGTTCCATAAGTATCATAGGAGTTTCCGGATGTTCTCTGTTTCATAATCATCTGATAAGCCTGCTGCACATTTTTAAACATTTCCTCTGCATGAGCTTTATCCGGATTATTGATATTTGCATCCGGATGATATTTTTTACTCAATTGTTTATATGCTTTTTTTATTTCATCGTCTGTCGCATTCGGACTGACATTCAATATCTTATACGGATCCATCTGTATTCTCTACTTTCTGCTTCTTCTTTTTATCTCTGATTTTTTCATAACGGTACCATACCCCGGAATACAAGATATTTCGCAAAATACTAACATTTTCAATCAAAGGAAGTATTTCAAAAGCTCTTGTACACTCTGCAATCGCCGCTGTCATAATAATTTTACATTCTTTCTCGAATTCTTCACCCTGACATCTGCTGCTAAAAGGATTATACCTGTTTTTTTTCAAATCTTCTTCCAAATCTTCATACGCATCCAGCATATAGATAAATTTTCCCAGATGGAAAGCCATCTTTCGTAAAATTCCCTCCCATTCATCCTGCCGATAGATAAACAATTCCTCTGTCACTTTGCCAAACAAAGAAGCCATTCTATCGATATTTTGACAGTTTTCTTTCTCCAGTTTTTCCATATTACGGAAACTGACTTCTATTATCTCTGCTTTTTCGCTGTACTTCTCCCTCAATTGCAAAATTTCTTTCTTCAATGACATTCCATACATCTTTTTTGCAATGTTTTTCTCATCTTTCCAATCATCTTCGCACTTGTAACCGGTTAAAAGCAAATTCATCTCTGCTGCAAATCTCGTGATATCATTGACAGATATCTTCTGCTTTTTACATGGATGAGCAATACAGCTTTTTTTCTCTTTTATTGTTTCAGGCTCATACAAACTGGATAAAATCATCACCAGAAATGTCATATCATAATTCAACGAAACCTGACCTCTGACACCAAATTCCTCTTTTAATGTTCTACATAAACCACAATAATATGAACGATATACATCAAACTCCCGAAATGTCATATCACCTTTATTAATAATCACATAACCAAACATCTTATCCTCGCACTATCAGGTATTTGTAACCACCCGAAGGATGATTGCATGGCTATTCTAATCCATATCTGCACTAGAAGTCAATGCATCAGAAGAATTATTAATCTTTTCTTTATAATTATCTTTCCCGATACAAGAGGCAAAAAAAAGTAGAAAAAACATCATGAATCTGCTATAATTGGCTCTTGTTTTAAATAATCGTCTTCGAAACTCTGGAGAGAATGGATCATGATTGGTATCTGCAATCCGGTTATTTTCCAGTTGTGTAATAATCATTTTCTGTCAGTAATTATCACTGCATGCCTTCTGTATATGATATTTTATTATTGGCAGAGTAAAACCCAAAGAAAAGCCATCGCACAGAATCATATCTGGTGTAACGTTTAACTTTGCGGATTACCTGGACATTGTTGCACTCAGATATCTATGCTATGCTTTTCTGATTATTTTTATCTTAATAGCCCTTTGTTCACTCTGTAAAAATATAAAGCAATTAAGATTATTAGCTTTTCCGGTTATGTTGTTCCGCATCTTTTCATATCTCTGTATTTTTGTAACAGATGCAACTATATTTATTTTTATGCATGAAATTATATCCGGCAACAGTGATGCCGAAAAAATAGCATCTGACGGCATCAGTATGATACTATATATCTTTCTGGGAATTTTGGCTGCAGTGCTTATCTACTTTTGGTTTACATTATCCAATCAGGAAAAATCTTTCTTTCTTGGAGTATATTTTCGGGGTCAATCATTCAATGCATACAGAAACTATTTAAAAACTGGGAATATCGATTCATATTTAGATTCCGCATCGTACAATAAAGCCCCCAACTATGCACTCATTTATAATTGTTTCAACTCTGTAAAATCACTGATTTCCAGATAACAGGAATCGCAGGTCCCAAATCCATAGTTTGCATAGATAAATGGTATGCCAGCAAATCTGGATGCATCCAGATCTCCCTGTGTATCGCCTACATAAACCGGATTCCTGAGATTATTTCTTTTGATAACCTCAAGAATATTTTCCCCCTTGGATTTACCTGTATTTCCAAAACATTCTATATCTGTCACATAATCACCAAGCCCTGTCTTACTTAAGAAAAGTTCAATATAGCCTGACTGACAGTTGCTGACAATAAACACTGGTATCCTCTTAGATATTATTTTAATCGTATCAATCACATTCGGATAACAAATATCCCGATTATTTTCTTCCACCGCTTTATGCTCATACTGGCAACATAAATGCATAATCCTGTTTCGTTCCTCATCCCTATGGGCTGTAAATAATTTTGCAGCAATCTCAGTCATAGGACGTCCAAATAATTTCCGAAGCATTTCCGGGGTAATTAACATCTCTGTGCCATCATATTCTTTCACTGCTCTAGTCCACGCAGATGCTACAACTTCTGTAGAATTCCATAAGGTGCCATCTACATCTAAAATAATGCTGTCAAACGTTTTATCCATTTATCGTTCTCCCATTCAAAAAGCAAATCTTCTACTCTGTTTTACTAATTTTCAACAAATTTCCAGATACATGATTCACCTGATGGAATGACTCTTCCACTTCACCGGCTACCTCTTTCTGAGTATTTGATTCCTCTACTATCTTATTTGCCTGTTCCAGTGTATTTTCTACAAGCTGCTGCATCTCCCGTATCATCTGCAGAACCTGTTTTCCATGTTCTACTGTATCCTCGCTGGAAGATGCCACCTTTTTCGCTTTCGCTACAGATTCTGTCTGAAGTCTGCCGAGATTTTCAGCTTCTTTTTCCACTGCGTAAAGTTTCCCGATTCCTTCTGTGATATTATTTAAGTTCTCTTTATTTGAAACACGTACCTCCTGAAGCAGAGAGAAAATTTTATGTATGATACCAACAATCGCATCACTGGCCTGTTTTGAATTATCTGCAAGAACTCTTACTTCCTCTGCTACTACACTGAATCCTCGTCCCATTTCTCCTGCTCTGGCAGCCTCAATAGAGGCATTTAATGCAAGAAGATTTGTCTGACTGGTGATTCCTGCAATCGTAGTAGCAAATTCTGAAACCTCTTTCATCCCTGCTTCCAGGCTTTCAATAGATTCTTCTGTCTGATGTGCAGACTGCTCGATTCCCTGCATATCGCTGGTTGTCTGTTCCATAAGTTTGATATAACCCTGCATCTTTTCTGTCGTTTCCTGTGAAATTTGCAGCATCTGTTCCGTGTTTTCTACAATCACATCCACAGTCTGATTCAATTCCCCCATAGAAGAACAGACTGAATCTGCAAATCTGGAGCTGCTGCTGCAATCTGCCAGTGTAGCCTGTGCAGAATCTGTGATTGTCTCGTTTGTATTTGCAAATCCATGGATGCAGCTCTCCAATTTTTCTACTACATCACTTAATTCCCCTGCTGCCCTGTTACACTGTTCTACCAGGTCTGCTGTCTGCTGTGTATCTGCAAATTTCACGAGCATATCATGGGATACCTCTGCAATCTTTGTACAGATAATACTCATAACAATAGCCTCCAGTGCAAACCCTAGAGAACGGCTGATAAACCATTCAAAATTTGATTCAAACTCTATCTGCTGCACATTTATGGAACGAAAATATAGTGAAACCACTAACAGTAAAAAACTGATTACTGCAATTCTCTGTGTAAATTTTTTATCATAATAAAAAATACTGAATACCATAGCAAGAGCATACGTCATATAAATTCCAATCGTAGGATTAGATGCCATTAATGCAACCAGACTGCCAAGTGCAAGCGTTGTAACATATTTCATCACACCGATCGGTGTATTCATTTTATAAGCAACTGTAGGTCCCATGGTGACCACAAGTGCAATTAATGTTAGCAGTATCAAATCCTGTATTTTCGATTGAAAAATTCCGATTACTGACAATAAAATCAGTAAAGGAAATACTACCATAAGCCACCGCAACACGCGGACTGCTGTGTTTGTTACTCTGACATCATTCTCATAAAAAAATTTTTCTTCCATATTTCGTACCTTCCTCCCATGATTGTTCTTATTCTTTATCATTTATTTGTCTGTATACTGCCTCCACCTTATCCCTGATATCCAAAAAAACTTCCGTCAAAACCGGATCAAAATCCTGTCCGCTTCCTTCCGAAATAATATCAAAACATTTTTCCAATGGCATGGCCTGTCGATAGCATCTGCTCTGGGACACTGCATCAAATACATCTGCAATTGTCATAATTCTTGCACAAAGTGGAATTTCTTTTCTTTTCAATCCTTCCGGATAACCTCTGCCATTCCATTTTTCATGATGATAGCGTGCAACCTGATATGCCATTTCTGCATAATGTTCATTTCCCAAATGTCCAAAAGTTTCCTGAATAATTTTTCCACCGGCCACTGTATGAAGTTTCATGGTTTCAAACTCTTCTTCCGTCAATTTCCCGGGTTTTTGCAATATAACATCAGGAACCGATATTTTTCCAATATCATGCATAGGTGCAGCCATACAAAGATTTTTCATATAATCCTTTGTCAACACATCCCCATAGTATCCTCTGTTTCGTAATTCCTCTGCCAGCAATTTGACATACAGAGAAGTTCTCTTTATATGTCCTCCTGTACTGCCATCTTTATTTTCTACCAGTGTGGCAAATCCCATAATCATTTCATCATGATACCGTGACAACTCCTCTACTGTCGGATTCTCCTGATTTATGTACACGCCCAGTACAATAATTGTCACACAGAGACTGCTGAGTAGTGATTGTGGGTGAAACATCTGATAAACAGTTATACAGGTCATTACAAACAAATATGTAAAAATACTGATTCTTTTGTGACTTTCTATATACTTCCACCGACCGAAAAAAATAGCCATAGTAAACAATATATAAATTCCTGCCATCACAAAACAGGTATATGCGGAAATTCCCATTGAGTAATTGCTGATTTCCCCCTCATAATACTGCAATTCCGGAATATTAACTACAACCAGAAAAATATTTATAAAGAAAGGACAGCATAAAAGAATCACTCTGCTTTTTCTCTTCGGAAAACCTGCAGTTATAGAAAGCATATATAAGAATAACAGAAAAATAAAACAATCAAGGCTTGATAAAAAGAATAAGTGAAACACCTGATTCGCCATCTGATTGACCGTATCCAAATGATTGACCGTGTATGCCGTCAGTCCGTCGAAAAAAATACAAACCATTCCAAGTAGCAGCAATCCATCAAAAACAGATAACTTATGTTTTTGCCCAAATCGCCTGCATTCTTTATAGTAGATAAATATAATATACAGAATAATGAGCATACACCCAATCTGTAATTTACAATACTCCAAAACAGTCACCCCTCTTTCACAGGCTACACTTGAAAGGTTCCTGATTTCAACAACATCAACGTACCTTTAAATTCAAGACTCAGCAGCTCAGATATCTCCTCCTGGGAAATCTGACATACCTTTCCGGCAACCAATACACATATTCCAAATGTATGAAGCCATACCTGTCGGAACAATAATTCCGCTTCCTGTCTGTTCAAATCATAGTCTTTCTGTATAATGTCAAGACAAACTTCTACTGTATCTCCAAGCTCGTCCACCAGCATGGCATAAGTCTGATTTCCATCATGTTCACGCATATATAAAAGCTGAAACAGCTTTGGCTCTTTCATGGCAAACTCAACCATTTTCATTCCAACATACTTGAATGCAGGAGTATGATTTACAGCATCATGAACATATAATTCAAATTCCTTCATCGCAACTTTTCTCACTTCGCTCTGCAATTCTTCCATGTTCTTAAATGCTGTAAATATAGGTGAAGAGGACGTCCCAAGCTCCTTGCCCAGTTCTCTGGCAACCACGGAGTCAATGCCGTTCTTTCTTGCCATTTCAAATGCTTTTTGAATAATTTCATCCCTTGTATATTTCGCTTTTGGTGGCATACCCTACTCCTTTTCAAGTATTTCAAAACTTTTGTTATATAACATTTGTTTTATTATATATCGTTCTTTCTGTTATGTCAATGATTTTATCCTATTCCTCAATGGTCATCCCCCGTTTCTGCACAAAAGATTCCAGATTTTTTTATACAGATTCGTTCCTACAAACCATTCAAGCAGTCTTTTTGAGCTTCTTGCGAAACAATACACCGTCACAAGAAAAAACGGCACAGTAGAAATAAATTAATTTTCTGATGTTCATTGTATTTTTACCTCTCTAAAAGTTCACTCTCAAGGTCTGAAAGCATAATATCTAAAGCACCGATTCCGCCTTCAGCCGTGTACCATACTGCTGGATTTGCAAGATATATGATATTTCCATTTTTATATGCATCAGTTCCTTTTACTAAATCATTCTCCATGATTTCCCTGGCTGGTTTCGCTCCATCAGTTCCAATCGCTGCATCTCTATCCATCACAAAAATATAATCAGGATTTTTGTCTACAATAAATTCAAAGTTATTAAAGGTATTGATAATTTCCTCTATTTCTTCAGGCGATAAAACCGTTCTCTGTTTTTTTCCATCTACCTTAACCTTTGTTCCAAGTTTAGATACATCCATTAAGATTGCCTGCTCATACTTCTTGGAATTGTCCAGAAATAATACAGATACATTTGTTCCTGTCGTTTC
>JAXFDY010000054.1:0-12567 GCA_034172985.1 Lachnospiraceae bacterium | reverse complement strand
TGAACTGCCTGATCTCCCTGTCCATCTATGAACTTATAAGAATAGCCGTCCTTACTAAAAGTCTCTTCCATAGATTTTGTATGTGCTGCACGCCATCCACTTTCATTCGCTGTTTGAACAAATCCGATTTTCAAGTCACCCGAATCTTCCTTGTCCTTTTGGGACGAATTACTCTGCGAGGATGATACATTTCCTGTACCATTCGCATAATCCGAACTGGACTTCACCGGATCATCCCTAAGCTCCACCTTTTTTGACATATTATTGTCCGAAGCGCATCCTGTCAGCATCCCCATTACAGATACGGCCAATAATAACGATACAATTTTTCTTCTCACACATTTTGTCCTCCATTTCTTGTTGGTTTTTATTTATCTCTCCCGTTATTCACTCATTTTTTGTTTGATAGTATTTTCCGCCTTCGCAAGTTCTGTATCAATATCAGAACCTTCCAGCATATTACTAATAGCCAGAGCGATTGCATCACTGGCCTCATTAATATAAACACCCGTAATACAGGATGGAATATTACCAGCATAATCAATTATTTTTGAATATACCGCATCATTGGAAAAGAATGGGTTTTTCTCAGTATATTCAGCACTTTCTCCTACAGGAAGATAGCAGGAAATAGCTCCGCTATTCAATATATTTTCATACAGCTCAACACTGCCACCAAATGTGCTGCTCAAAAAATCAACTGCAAGTTCAACATTATCACATCCTGTCGTTACCGCCCAGCTTGAACCTCCCTGATTCGCATAATTTGTGGCTGTTTCTACATTTGTCAAACGTGGCATATTTGTTATCTCCCACTTTCCGGACTGCTCCTCTTCGGCCTGAATAGATGCCATAATCCAGCATCCATTAATTACACCGGCCACTTCTCCATTATTAATGCTGGCAATATAGCGTTCCCAATCATTTACCTCAAGAAGGATTCCTTCCTTAACTAATTTGACATATGTATTCATTACTTCTTTCAATATATCATTATTTGTAATTGTTAAGGTTCCATCCTCATCAAAAAAGCCTCCGCCGGCACTCTGCAACAGCATGATAATCGGATCTGCTCCACCTTTCTGGAACGAAAGAAGTGGTTTTCCCGTTTTTTCCAATACAACTTTTCCCTTTTCTATGTATTCATCCCATGTAATATTTTCGAAATCTTTTACAGTAAATCCTGCCTGTGCCAGAATATCACTTCTATAACATGCTATAACCGCACCATTATCAAACGGAATCCCATAGTTTTTTCCATTAACTGTGGAAAATCCAACCTTTCCTGCTGAAAATACGCTGAAATCAATTCCTGTATCCGTTAAATCAACAAATCCATCAGGGTAATTGATTACATTCTTTTGAAAAGCTCTGTCCTGTATTAATATAATATCCGGAAGATTCTCTGTCGTCGCAGATAATACTGCTGTTTCCAATTTCGTCTGCACATCATCAGATGGTGTTTCTACCACAACCAGTTCAAAATCCGGATGGGTTTTCTTATAGATTTTTGCAGCTTCTTCCATAGCATTAATATTAAATGCGGGATCCCAGCACCATACGGTTAGCGTATTATCATTTTTCTGTTCCTCCATCTCCTGTTCTGACTTATTTGGATTAATGATTTTATACTCGCCGGAACCTTTTGATGAGCCGCAACCACATAATGCTGACATAACCAACGACAACAAGCAAATCAGGCTGATCATTCTATACTTATTTTTATTCATTGATGTTTCCTCCTTTGCCTACTCATCCATCGAAAACTGTTGCATTGATGCATCTAACTGTAATGCCTGTTCTGACAGTTTTTCCGACAAATCCTGAAGTTCATCCACGATGGTAACCTGCTGTTGTGCTTTCGAAGATACTACTGATACAGATGCCACAACTTCCTCTGTAACGGCTGAAATATTCTGCATTTTTTCTACTGAATCTTCTTTTTCTTTTTCCATTTCTGAAACATTATTAATAATAGAAGCAACCTTATCCAGCAATTCTTCAACATCTTTAGACATAGCATCAAAAGATGCCTGTGTATCACTCACTGCTGATGACTGTTGTTTTATAATACTATCCGCCTGATTTGCAATATTTACTACTGCCTGTGTCTCTCCATCAATTGCTCCTACAATATCTCTAATCTGTCCTGTAGCATCCATCGACTGTTCCGCCAGCTTCTTTATAGAATCCGCAACCACCTTAAAGCCTTTTCCAGCGTCGCCTGCCCTTGCAGCCTCTATAGATGCATTCAAAGCCAATAATGAAGTTTCATCTGCGATTGCATCTATGGTTCCGATAATCATATCGATTTCTTTTGTCTTCTCATTCAGACTTTTTACATTCGTAATAACCTCTCCAGTTATCTTCGTTGTCTCTTCAGCCCGGTTTCTCAGTTCATCCATCTGAGTCACGCTTGTTCCAATAGAAGCTTTCGTAGAATCCGCTATCTCTTTAATATCTTTTGTCTCTTTTTCTACTATTCCAATACTTCCTGCCAGACTTTCAAGTAAATCCACTCCTGCAATCGTATCATCAGCCTGCTGAGTAAGTCCCTGTTCAATTTCTTCCATAGCAGTTGATATGTGACTGGTTGAGTCATATATGATATGAGAGGAATTCATTACTTTGTCTACTGACAACGTAACCTCACTGCTGACATCCTTTGCTTTCCCCAAAAGTTCCTTTACACTATCAAGCATTGCATTCATATGCTGTGCAAGACTCGAAAACTCATCCCGGTTTCTAACCCGGAACACTGTACCGATATTACCTTTTGCCACCTTTTCAAGGCTGTTAATAAAGTATCTGATTGATCTGTTGATTGACCATGATAATCCGCCACCTATAATAAGTGCAATCACACATGCAATCAAAACCACGATAACGGCTATATCCCTAATATTGCTTACCTGACTTATGATTTCTGCATTTGGTATCAATGCACATACCATAGAACCTGTATCTCCAAGTTTTCTAAATACAAATAAGTATTCTTCGTCACCGAGTAATGCATTTTCAATAATACCTGAACTATCTTCTGATTCAAAAGCTAATTGATAAAACTCTGTTTTTGAAAAAATGCTTTCTCTCGAGTTATCCCTGCTTAATTCTCTGCCATCCGACGTAACAAACGAAACATAACTGCCATCTCCAAAATCAATATCTTCCAATATAGACAAGATAGCTTCACTATCTACATCAATCATAAGCACAGCATCTTTTTTATAAAAGGTCTTAATCATCCGGACAGCATAAGCGTCACAATCTGTTTCCAATTCATCATCTACAACCGATGGCTGTCCAAGCCAGTAATATTTCTGATTATCATTGCTTATATTTTTTCCCTGATCTGTGGACATATATTTCCCATACATATCCTCTACAGACTTCTTATTTGTTGATAGGGATGCCACGCCATCCGAGAAAAAGTAAACATCTTTTATAAAAGAATCTGCTGTGGACTGGGTTATAAGCTCAGCTTTCGTACCATTGTAATACTCCATCTGTGCCGTCTGCGATGATGACATCTTTCCCGTAAGATAATTCGTCATCTCATCATCCGTCAGATACTCTACTGCTGCACTTTTCACATTCTCAAAACCAAATTCCACATATTCGCCTAACATATCCATAGACTGCAGCGCTGTAGTTTTATAATTATTCTTAATCGCATCAGCTCCTGCATTATAAGAAAGGGTACCTACCAAAATGATGCATCCAATCATCAGAACATAGGAACCTAAGAGTCTAAAACTGATAGACGAAAATATCCCTACTTTATTTCTTTTGTACTTTCCGCTCATTTTTACCTCCACACAATAATTTTTTTATAATTTTTCATCAACCCAACAAATCTATTTTTTTTATTATAACATATTTAACCAAATATTTCTAGTAATTTTTACTAATTATTAGCATTTTGTCCAAGTTTTATGAATATATTATTTTGAAATTATTTAATAAGGTAAACTATGGATAATTTTAATATCTCAGATCAGATATCAGATTTACCTGAAAACTCTATTGATATTTTTAACGGGCTGATAGAAGACATACGCTTCGATAATGATACTGCTTTTATTACTGTTTCTTATGAAGAATGTTTAAGATGTGAACGAACCGAACAGACTTTAGTGATGGTTGCCAGCAACCGAACGCTTATTCTCAACGAGAGAGGAAACGAGGTACCTGTGACCAGCTTAACTACAGGAATGATTGTAAATGCTGCCATATCTTCAGCAATAACCAGAAGTCTTCCTCCTCAGGCGGCTGCGTTTGTCATACGCATAGTAAGACGTCCTGCTTCTGAAAACATAACGATTGGACGAATCATTGACATAGACAGACAAAACCGGACTTTAACTACTATAAGCGATGGAAATCTGTCTTCCATAATCAGATTTCATGTTCCTGTCAATGCTCTCATTCTGGATTTTACAGGAAGAAGAATTGATTTTTCCAGATTAATGCCCGGCATAAGAGTCAGAATACGTCACGCTTCCTTTATGACAGCCAGCATTCCACCACAGACAACAGCCTTTGAAATACGCGTCATTAGATAAAAGCCACCAAAATACCACTCTTTATATTATGATTGAATGCATCCGATATCAAACCTACAAGTGTCGGTCCGGTCATACAGCCTAAATCGCCTGCCAGAGCCATCATTGCAACCATGGCTGTTCCACCATATTTTAATGCTACCGCTGCTTTGCTGAATGTACCCGGCCACATAATTCCAACAGATAAACCGCATAAAGCACATCCCAACAAACTTACAACTGCAGATGGAAAAAGGCAAATCAGCAGATAAGCACCTATACACAAAAAGCCACTGGCTATCATAAAAGTATCCAGTTTTATCTTATGTCCATATTTCCCATAGAAAGCCCTTGCACTTCCCATGAGTATTGCAAATGCCATCGGTCCAGCCAAATCACCTGCCATTTTGCTGATACCAAGTCCCTGTTCAGCAAATGCCAGTTTTCCATTCCCACTATTTTGAAAAAGATTGTAGAAACAAGTACGACTCCCACATGGCCCCAACAATAAAAAGAATGCAACAGACTCATAGCTTTTTCTTTATTTTCTGTGGGACAGCTTTCCATAATCGGACTAATCAGTACCTCAATCAAACCTCCGCCAACGGCATACACCATAACTGCAATCAGTATCCCTATAAATGGATCCATAATTTCAGGCAGAATCGCAAGAAATAGCAGTCCAAGAGCCGAAGAAATCTAACAGTAACTGTATTCCAAAATTTATTGTGACGAGCATTGTAATGCTGCTAAATTCCCCAGATTTTCCACATATTTTTCCATTGCCTCACCTTGCCTGACTATTATACCACTTTCGTCCGGCTTTTCCACCAATAATTACAAATAAACTCATTTGACTACAGTCCAAAATACCATTATAATATTCCATAAACACTATAATGGTAAATGGGAGATAATTTATGGCAAATATTATTGAAATAAGAGATTTTGAAGCACCGGAACTTGATGTGTATGCCCGTCTTACAGAGGTGCAGCTTCTCAATCGGCATGAACCTGAGAAGGGGATTTTTATTGCAGAGAGTCCCAAAGTAATTGAACGTGCACTTAATGCCGGATGTGCTCCGGTTTCTTTTTTAGTTGAAAAAAAACACATCGAAGGAGAAGCAAAACATATCATTTCACGTTGCGGCGAAATTCCTGTTTATACTTCTGATTTTGATGTGTTGACAAAACTGACCGGTTTTAAGCTGACACGTGGCATGTTATGTGCCATGCTTCGTCCACAGCTTCCTGATGCAGAATCAGTTTGTTCTGGTGCACACCGCATTGCCGTGTTAGAAAATATCATGAATCCCACAAATGTTGGAGCAATTTTCCGCTCTGCAGCAGCGTTAAATATTGATGCAGTATTACTAACTCCCGCTTGCAGTAACCCTTTATACCGGCGTGCAGCGAGAGTCAGTATGGGGACTGTTTTTCAGGTACCATGGACTTATCTTGAAAATACAAAAATGAATAACCATACATCATATATTAGATTTTTAAAAACATTAGGCTTTAAAACAGCCGCCCTGGCATTGAGTGATGATTCTATATCTATTGATAATCCGAAGCTTATGGCAGAGGAAAAACTGGCTATTGTGCTAGGATCTGAAGGTGACGGACTGGCACATAACACAATTTCTGACTGCGACTACACAGTGCGAATACCTATGTCACACGGAGTGGATTCTCTTAATGTTGCGGCCGCCAGTGCTGTTGCTTTCTGGCAGCTTGGAAAATATTGCCTGGAATAATACTTGCTTAATAAATCCTTTGACAGAGAAAGGTAATTTAGACAAAGAAAAACC
Organism: Lachnospiraceae bacterium; assembly: GCA_034172985.1. GTDB lineage: Bacteria > Bacillota > Clostridia > Lachnospirales > Lachnospiraceae > CAG-303. The sequence goes on along the minus strand of JAXFDY010000054.1, from coordinate 6,212 downwards.
GCCGCTATGGTGTTGCCCATAAACGGCGGCTTACATATTCATGACCTTTTACTTTGCAGAATACTTTTTCTTTCTACTATAAATTATGGTTCCAACTGCGCCTGAGCAGGAAATGCACATCAGTACAAACCAAAGCGCAAGATTACTGTCATCACCAGTTTGTGGACCTGTCGAGTTAAGCGGGTTTGTGGTTCCAATAATCTCAAAATTTGTACTGCACTCACCGCCATTAAATAAAACGGTTAAACTATGTGTGCCATTAGAAAGTGTTTTGAGATAATCCGCTTTAAGTGTCACAATCGTGGAACCGGACACAGCCGTATAATTCTTTGCGTCAATCAGCGTACCGTCAACTTTAACGCCGATGAATTTGCTGAAATCGCCATTTGCACGGAAGGTCAGCGTTCCATCCGTGTTCTTTGTCCAAGAACTGTTTGCACCTTCGATGATACTATAGGAAGACGGGGTCACTGGTTTTGTGTATCCACAAATATCGCAAACATTGTCATCCCCATAGCTGTGGGCTGCCTTGCTTCCCTCAATAATCACACTACTCTTATCAGTGATTTCCACGGCACCGTTTGCGTCTTCAAACCACTTGCCGCAGCCATCGCAGGTATAGTATGCTTTGTTTCCTGCTTCCGTACAGGTGCTGTCCTTGGCAGGGACAAGCGTCAGCGTATGAGTGTGGATGTCACCGCCAACCTGCATCTGACCCAGCGCATAGTTGGAGAACTTGTCGGTCTCAAACATAACTGTACCCATGGTGGAATCGCTTTCATCGGGCACATATGTTACCTCGATGCGGTCATAGGTCTTGTTATCACCGTCTCCGTGCTCACGGACGATGTAGTAGGCGCTGCCCTCCGCTGGGGCAGGGACGCTCAAGGTGACGGTGATGGCGTCGCTCAGATCCTCCAACTGATTCTCCCAATTTCCGTTTTCGCCACCCTTGCTAACGACCTGATACAAATTCATGTTCAGATACATAGCGCTCTCGCCCGCCTGGACTTTCAATTCTTCGCTGACCGCATCCTCTTGAATATCGGCTATCGTCATCTTCAGGTTGCCTGAGTCGGTGGCGTTTTCGCCGTTGGCAATGGAGGCGTCGGTAACAGAATTACTTGTCACGTCAATGGTGTCTTCGGCTGCGGCAAACACCACGTTGAAGTGGACGTTTCCGCCGTCATGGCGCACCTCAAAGTTGAAGGTGCTGATTTCGGATACGCTAGCGGTAAAATCACCCAGCAGGCTTTCCGTCTCATTGGTTAAAATGTCGGACAGCTGATAGCCGTAATCGGGAACAAACTTGAAGTCGATGGAGACATCTTCATTGACACTGTCATCAATAAAGAGGTCGGTGTCGCCATATCCGAGGCCATACTCACCAAGACCTTCCTGACCTTCCTCTCCGATGATGTCATCGATCGGGTAAATGTTATCGCTGTCACTCGCATCGCTTTCTTCCAGATTTACGGTGAAAATCTTGTCACCCAAATGAATGCGTTCCGCCGCAACGGTGCCATGTTCCACCGTCACATTTCCGCCGCCCCAGGAGACAGTGTGCCAAGTAATGGGGGCATCGCCACCAGACTCGCCAATGAATTCGATGTTAAAGGCGACAAAGTTTCCGGCCTCTTCCATCGCACTTCTTTCAAAGGTATAGGTGGATTCTCTGTCGTTGACCTCAGGATCGGGAACAGGAGGATTGTTTCCGCCGGTGGCGAGCCCACCCTGATAGCCGTCGTCTGCGGTCAGGATGATCTTGACCGCAGTCACATCGTCGGTCAGAGTAATTCTGGTCTCGCTGCCGTCATAAGCGCCATCGCTGCTTCCGCGCACAAACATGACACGGGCGGTACCGTGATCGTAGGTGAAAGTGCCATTGCTGACAGAGTGGGAGAGGTTACCGCAAAGCTCAATGGAGAGACCATTCTCGTCACCGCCGGGATTGTTGCCTTCCTGTCCGCCGGTTGACTTTGCGACTACTGAAAACTGCAGGGTTCCGTCTGGAAGTCCCTCACAATTCTTTGCGGACAAGCTGGTTTTTCCATCAACAACCGTCAGCGTTGCAGTAAAACCATCCTCCGATACGAGCTGTGCCTGCATCGTATCCGCGTTAAATCCGGTAATGGTGATTTCAGCATCCATTTCCATCGCATCGATCGTTCCGGTTTTGTCTGCGGTAACGGTTTGCTCACCCACAGTCCAACTTCCGGTTCCAAAATCGACAGTATGCGTTTCCGGAGCATTGCCACCGTCGGCAGATGCGATCGTCGGTGCCAACGACATCACCATGCATATCGCCAAAATCAATGATAATAGTTTTTTCTTGGTCATCGTTTCATACCTCCGTATTTTTCAAAATTTTTCACAAAAATGTGTTGATAATATGTCCATAGCAACCTCCTTGATATTATACTTGCCCATACAATTTTGTATACAGGCTCTAAGTCGCTGTGTGTTTTTTGATTTTAAACTTTCCTTCTGCTTTTTTCTATTACCCTTAGGGATGGTAGTTTTAACAACAGTAAAATCGGAGGGGTAGTTTTAGGATAGGTGGTCCTACACCGTTTTCAAACCGATTGAAAATCTTTAGAAAATGCTATAAAATATGTTTAAACATAAAAACAAAAGAGGAGTCGAATGAAATGAAAAAAACAGAAGAATTGAATGCCCTTCCCAAACCACATACTACCCTTAAGACTAACCTACAGTGTAGTCTGATTATTGCATTATGTTTCCTATGGACATCAACCGGCTATCTATCCTGGATGTATCAGTTATTGGATTTTGCTGAATCTTCTTCTGTGGATTGGCTCACAGAAGTCATTGGATATTTGTTTCAAGCATTTGGAATCTTCATATTCAGCCTTGTCATAAAGCGAAAAAAGAGCCTTTTATCCAATAAATCTATTTTCATTACTTGTATAGGGGCCGATTTCATCTTCATTATCCTGGCCACTTTATCCAATCATTTGTTATTCATCTTGATTTGGGGCTATCTAATGAACTTTGTTCACGGAATCATTGCAGGATTTTATCTCACCTTACTTGCAACACAAGTAGAACTAAAATATCGTTCCATTGTTTTTGGCGGAGCATACGCCGCGTCCAGCATAGCCTCTTGGCTGATTTCCTTGTTAAATCAGTCGAATTTTCTTCACTCAGAATATGCTCTTATTACTTATGGCATATTTATCTGTATTACAATTGGACTAATCATCGCCGAGAAAGAATTTATCCCCTTTGAAAGGATTACATTTACGGGGAAAGACATCTCCGCCGGTACAATTGCTTTGGCTGGACTAACCATAGTATTGGTAAGTCTGACTCGTGGAATTGGATTTTATTTCCCCATAGCAGATATTTCCGCAGGTATCAGTCTTGAGTTTTCAAGAGCCTTCTATGCTATAGGTTTAATAATTGCTGGAATTATCGGAGATCGAACCAGAAAGTATGGGGCAATCAGCTGTCTCGCAGCTTTGTTTTTCCCCTTTGCAATGATTGCTTTATCTACCGAGATTGGTATTAGTATTATTCTGTGGATTCTTGGATATTTTTTCTTTGGATTCCTTGCTGTTTTTCGTGTGATATTATTTTCAGATATTGCTCGAACGAAGGAAAATTTGTTGTATGTCGCAGGATTCGGATTGATGTTTGGGAGAATCGGCGATGCAGCGGGCAATCTAACCGGCATCATACTAAATGACAAACTCATTCCCCTTGTAATCGTATCCAGCATCTGCTTCGTTGTAACTTTTATTGTTTTCTTCCTGCTTTACAACAAGCTGTATATGCCTATCCCCCAGCCATTACCAAGTCAGGAAGAACGTCTGAATGCATTTATTCAAAAGTATGAACTTTCTTTACGAGAAACTGAAGTTCTTAATCTAATAAGAGAAGGGGCTTCTAATGGTGAAATATCTGCTAAACTATTTATTTCTGAAAACACGGTAAAGTTTCATGTCCGTAACATCTTAAAAAAGACCGGCTGTTCAAATCGTACAGAACTGCTTACTGCGCTGAATCGGTCGTAGACGATAGAATGGTGCTTTCAAGGATGCTGTTGCTGAAATTACACCAAATACTGATATCAGCCCCGCGGATACCGCGAGGCTGATACTTATTCAAGTTTAAACTTATTTACTTCTTCGTTCAAATCATCTGCTACATTCATATTAGCATGTGCTTCATTACCTATATCACTGATTCTCTCTGTAAGCTTTACAGACATCTCAGTTACATTGACAACACCCTTTGCACTTTCCTCAACTGCAACATTGGCTGCTTCCATGGCCTCTTTAATCTTTCCAATGTTAACTTTTATGTCATCACTCTCATTGGCAAACGACTCCATCATTCGGTTTATGTCACCAACATCACTGCGATAGCTTTCGCTTGTCTCAAACAGCTTCTCGTAGCCACGCATTGCAGTCTTATCCATAAATTCAAGCATGGCTTCTGCTTCTTCTGCCAATTCATTTACAGAAGCAATAACCTTGGCACTGACTTTCTGAATCTGTGATGCAGTATCAGCAGAATTCATTGCGAGCTTTCCAATCTCATCTGCTACAACCGCAAAACCTTTTCCAACTTCACCTGCTCTTGCCGCCTCTATACTGGCATTGAGAGAAAGAAGGTTGGTCTCCTCCGTAATATTGATAATATTATCAGTCAGCGTACTGATTTCCTCAACAGCCTTAGAACGTTCAATCTTCTCGTTGACAGCAGATGACATTTCCTCTGCCAGACGTCTTGCTTCTTTTTGTTCCTCCACTGACTTTTCGTATATGTCAGTAGCTTTTTGCATAATAATATGTGATGAGGATTTTCCCTCATTGGCATTCTTTGAAATATTATCAATCACGTCATATACTGATACCACTGACTCATTAACCTGATTAATAGTAGCGCTGGTTTCCTCCATACCTGCACTCATTTCCTCCATTGTTGCCGATATATCTGTAATATTAAGTTCTGCACCGGCGATATTATCAACTATATTTTTTGATGATCCTGTTAATTTTAATGAATTTCCTGCTATATTCAGCATGATTTCTCTTATATGTTCCAATAAAGAATTAACATTGCCGGCAATAAGTTCCATTTCGTCACCGCTTGTAATATCAAGTTTCTGCGTTAAATCTCCTTTGCTATATACCAAATCATATATTTTTTGATTTACAATACGAAGACCTCTGGTAATTCTGCTTGAAATTAAGCACATTATCAAAACTGCAATAATCTCACATATGATTGTAGATAGTACAATCTGAATCGCTATTTTGTCAACCTTTTCCAATACATTAGAGGCATCATAATCAGAACCGATTACAGCTATTACCTTGCCTTCCTTATTTTTGATTGGCATATATGCCGATATTACATCTCCATATTCGGAATGGTCTATATATTCCTGTACGTATGCTTCACCTTCAAATACTTTTTTCATCTCATCATAGGACTTTTCAAATGGTTTTCCAACTTTAGCCTGAAGCTCTGATTTATCTGTATCCACCCCATAGTATACCTTGCCTTTGTCTTCATACAGAGTATACAGATATTCTATGCCAAAATTTTCCTGAACATTTCTCAATGCAGAAAGAGTCTGCTTATATCCTTCCGTAGACTCACATCCCGGCACTAATGCGCTAACAAGATCACTGTCTACAACATTAACTGCCATTTTTGCCACCATCTCCGCCTCTTCAATACCCATTTCAGTCATTCCCGATTTTACGCTCATATATGCCAAAGCTCCCAATGATACGCAAATGACCAAAATCAATATAGATGCCGGCAACAGTATTTTCATCTTTATGCTCATCTTTCTGGTTTTCTGTTTCATAATTCTTCTACTCCTCCTTTTTGTATTCTGTTACATTATGTAGTTTTCTTTCTGTAGTGTTATATCACCCATGTTACCTCCTTGTTTTCTTCCAAATTACTGTGAATATTTGAAATACTACATGGCTGTCAATCTTTTGATTTTTTACAATCCTATCTCTAGTACAGCGTTTCTTAAATAACTGCACCATATAACGCTGAATGGTTTTTCAAGTGTGCTGTGTGAACTACCCATTGTCTAAAGCCAATGGGCTTCCTGCTTCATTGACCTCGCAACCTACTATCTCCACAGGCGTTAATTCGGACAGTCCCTGCCCTACCCAGTAATTCTCTTATGCTATTTTTCTTAATCCCTCTGCCAA
>JAXFDY010000050.1:0-3396 GCA_034172985.1 Lachnospiraceae bacterium | reverse complement strand
TCTGCCTGGTGAGCTACATAACTAAAATTAGTAGCCATAGAAGTGACTTTATCCATAAGACTCTTAGTATCATTTAATCCATTGGCAGTCTGTGTTACATCCGAAAACTCAACTTCAATATTCTGAATCTCTGAAAAATCAATCTTGTAATGGACAAGTCTCAAACGATAAATCTTATCATCTAATCCAACTCTTATCCAGTTGCCACCTTCAAACTGACCTGTCAGTTTCTGAAATTCAGGTATTGCTAAAAGATTAAACATTGTAGTAGATAATGACATTTGAAGGGTAGAAGTAGTAGCAGCCTCACTTTTTGCCTTATTAAATAATTCCTGTGCTTTAGCAAGAATTTCACTGTTGTCTAATCCATCGGAAATATAGTTGCTATTTTCATAAGAATCTTCACGTTTGAATGAACACAACTCTTTCCATAATTCATCTCCAAGATAATTCTGAATATTTAAATGTTCTGTAATCTCTGAACGTGACTTTTCTAATTCTGTTAATCTAGCATCAACTATTTCAATTTCTGATGCTCTTACTTTAATTTCACTTTGAATTGCAATAAGTTTATTGTAATATGGCATGTATAAATCATTATAAATATCACCATATGTAGAATCATTGCTACAGTTTGCTTCAATAAGTACATCAATGATTGTTTGATAAGCAGATTCAAAAGAATTTAAACGACTAAGACAATATTTTTTTAATTCTTCCTTAAATACTGCTAAATCTGTTTTGGAATCAAACATATCTACAAGATAAACGTCATCTCTGTCTATTGTTTTCTTGATTTTCTGCTCAACATAATAAGCATAATCATCATTAATTGTAACCGTAATATATCCAGAATTTTCAGCAATATCTTCTTCGTCACTATAATTTGTAACTCTAAACTTGCCTTTCCAAGTCTGACTTGTAAAAGAAGAATCAATAATCTCAATCTTAAATACAGTACTATTTACAATACATTTAGCCATTCCAAGAACTGCATTATTTACAGTATAAACTGACGCAATACTTACATCTTGAACTGCAACAGGACTTAAATTTGAAGAGGTCAATTTTGCAAGTTCCTTTTGTGCATTTGTTGATGCAGTCTCAATATCAGGCATCATTGTGGATTCTAAATATAACTGTTCATCAATGGCATCGTATACATCTTTCATAATCGACTGATATGTTGGAGTTAAAGTGTCATACTCAACAGCATATTCGTCTAATTTAGTTAATAAATCATCCGACATATCCTCTCTATCTCTTTCAGAAAATGTATAAATATATTGTGTTCCTGTTGGATTGCAAGCAGCAATAGCGGCGTTTATCACATCATCTCCACCAGATACCTTGATATAATTCTTTACCTCATCTTGTTTACCAGATAAAGAAATATTCTCTGCTAATGTTTCAGAATCTACAAAGATAGTAGTATCTCTGCCATAACCATAATCCAAATCCGTACTCCCACATTCAGGGCATATATCATTAAAATCACCACGATAACCACAGTGGTTACAGTTTGTTTTTAAATCATATACGGATATGCTTCTGTCAGTCGAATCAAATAAAAAAAGACAGCCGATTTCTTCAGCTATCTCACCAGTTAATGTATCATATACACTTGTTCCATCTATGCTAAAAGTTCTTTGTATATTCCACAAACTTTCGTCTACATATTTAATAGAATAATTAGGGACTTCTTTTAGTAATCTATGAAGTAAAGATTCCTTTGTATTCGAAGGCTTATAAAATACTGTTGGATTTACATAATCTTCTCTTGCAATATCATTTTCAGTATTGATTTCTGTTGACTTTAATAAAATCTGACCAAGTTCTGCTTCACAGAGAGAAGTACCTGTAATTTCTTTTGTAATTCCGTTTTCATCATTAACCACAACATCAATCTGAAACCATTCATTGAACTCCTTTAGCCAAATAAGTCTTCTTTCTTTAATTTCGTCCCATAATCGTTCTTTTTCATAATTCAATTCTTTATATACTGTAAAACTAATTGAATCAGCAGACATGAGGTTATAGTCGTAAGTAAGATTATCAAAATTTACAACAGAACCATATTTATCATAATTTCTTTTGCCTAGAACGAGTTCAGGCTTTTCAACATTATTATTCAAGTCAAATTCTAATCTCATTTACCCAAGTCCCACCTTTCTTACTGATTCATATTCAATATGTATTTCACACGGAAGAGAAGTGGTGATAACATTCAAATTGTCATCATATTTACTTCCAAGTCTAAAATAGTTGTAATTGAAATCGTTATATAATTTATGTGTTGGGACAGATGTTTCAATAACCTTATGATTTCCGTCCATAGTAATAATTTCATCTTTAACACAATTCATTATCTCAGTTGTTCTATTTTCAATAGAGTTATATATTTGTAAATTTCCGCTTTCCAGACATTTACAAGTGAATACTTTTGGATATAAATGACCTGTCTCATTTGACATACTAAAAAGACTGTAACCAACAGAAGTAGTGGTGGTGAAATCTAAACTGATATCTTCATACCCATATGAACTATCTGTTACAAATGTCAATTCAAGTCCATATAGTTCACCGCCAACTTTTAATTGTTGAATATTATTGAAACTGCCATAGAAAAAGACACCTTCGTATCCCTTTTGATATATTTCAAATTTATGAAAACCATCTCTTCTCGCAAGCCATCTAAGTAGAGAAGTAAGTTCTTCAGAAGATATATATTTATTATCTCCATAACAATCGTGTTTGCAAATCTGAAATGTTGTAGTTAATGGCTCATCATAAGTAGCAGTAGCTAATATATTTCTGTCAGACGTACTTGACTTAACTGTATTAAAGGTTAAATTATTTCCAGCAGAAATAGTTTCTAAACCACCACCATCTCCAAATTTACATATCATCATTTCATAATCAGACAATCTCTCATTATCATATAAAAAATCTATCGCCACACTTGGTATCATTTTTCGTTCACCACCTTAAATTATTTTTTTTTGCATAGAAAAAGCAGAGAGGTTATGACACACTCTCTGCCTTGGATTAAAGCACCTTTCTACTCATATCTTTCTTAATGCTTTGCATATTTCAAATGCTCTAACGGATTTTTACCCATAATCTTGTTATTTACATAAGTTCCCATTGCATTCGTAAATGTACTGTCTTTTATAAGTTCATTTCTGAACTCTTTATAGTTAGTTACATTCGGTAGATTAATCTCTACACCATCTACACTCATATTTACAGAATTTGATACATTATTTCTCTCCACCTTCGGTAAAGTTGGAGTAACAACATTAAACTGTGGAGTAATATTTGCCAAGCCAAACTTCTCAAGAAATGCACTAGGATCTTTAGATAAATCCCATAATACCTTAGACGATTCGTTTG